>DASXGY010000060.1:0-3676 GCA_036488835.1 Acidobacteriaceae bacterium | reverse complement strand
CGCCATCGCTTCGGTCAGCGCGGCAGAGACATAATTCTTCGCCGTCTTCACATCCGCCGTGTCCGTCGTCGCCTTGTTATCGATCGCACCCGCATAGATCAGCTTGCCCGCCGGATCGATCACGAACATATGCGGCGTCGTCCTCGCGCCATACATCCGCCCAATTTCGCCGCTCGGATCCAGAATCGCCGCCGTCGGATGCGCGTGCACCTTTTCCATCTGCGCGTTTTCCTCGGCCGCGGTCAGGTATCCATCACTGGCATGCGCGGGCGACGACGACAACACCGTAAACCAGACCACACCCTTACCCGTCCATTCCCGCTGCAGTGCCTGCATATTGCCACTGTCATAGTGCTTTTTGGTGAAGGGGCAGGTACGGTTGGTCCACTCCAGCACCACGTACTTGCCGCGATACTGCGCCAGCGACTCCGTCTTTCCCTGCGAGTCTTTTCCGCTAAACGTCGGCGCCGATTGCCCCACTCTGGCCGCATGCTCCGCGTTTCCCTGCGAATCCTCTCCTGTAAATACGGGCGAAGCCCGCCCGGCAGTGGCCGCATGCGCTACCAGCACCCATACCAGCGCAGCTACTGCGATCGCAATGTAGACGAACGCACGCCACGCACCCAGCCGGCGAATATACCGTTCCCACGACATGGCTCACCTCCAGCGTGATTGGAGACCCGGTTATCGCGACGGTGCGAGCGACGCCGTTCGCGAGCTCCCCGCGTCAGCACTCGAGTTGGGCAGCGTCTTCAGCGCATCCAGCACCGTGTTGGTCGTCAGGACTTCAGGCAGCACGCGCGCGGGCGCGCCCGGCGTCCCCGGATACAGCGCATAGGTCGGCACGCTCGACCGTCCCAAGGTAGCCAGCGCACGCGCAATGTCCTCGTCGTGCCGCGTCCAGTCCGCCCGGACCAGCGCGATCTTTCCATCCTGCAGCTTGCCCAGCACCTCAGGCCGCTCCAGCACCACGCGCTCATTCACCTGGCAGCTCAAACACCAGTCCGCGGTAAAGTCCACAAACACCGGCCGCCCCTGCGCCTGATACTGCGTCACCACATCCGGTGTAAACGGCTGCCACGTACGCGTGTGATCCGTGTGCCCACCGGCCGAGTTGCCAGCTACGCTCTCCGGCGCCGGGAAGGTCCTCACCGCATACACCGGAGCGGCCACAGCCAGCACCAGGATCACCACCGCCGTCGCAGTAGCAGGCAGTCGCGCCGGCCAGCGTCCCAGCACCCAGCCCGCAATTCCCAGCAGTAGGAACGCCGTCAGCAACCCGATCAGCGCCGTCGCCCCGGCAAGCTGCGCAAACAGCCACACCAGCCAGATCACCGTGCCGAAGATCGGCACCGCCGTCGCCTGCTTCAGCAATTCCATCCACGCGCCCGGCTTGGGCAGCAGCTTCGTCCACGCCGGCTGAAACGCCAGCAGCAGGTAAGGCAGCGCCAGTCCTATGCCCAGCGCGGTAAACACTGCAAACGCCACCGCCGCCGATTGCACCAGCGCAAACCCAATCGCCGCCCCCAGGAACGGCGCTGCACACGGCGTCGCCACCACCATCGCGAGCACGCCGGTAAAGAAGCTCCCCGCCAGCCCGTGTTTATTCGCCAGGGACGAGCCCGCGCTGGTCACGCTCAGCCCGATCTCGAACATCCCCGCCAGCGACAGCGCCAGGAAGAACAACAGCAGCGCGATCATCGCCACAAACACCGGCGACTGGAACTGGAAGCCCCACCCCAACCCGCGTCCGCCTGCGCGCAACCCCAGCAGCACCCCCACCACGATCCAGAACGACACCAGAATGCCCAGCGTGTAGGCCAGCCCCTGCACCCGCATCGCGCGCCGCTCCGACGTGGACGACTGCACCAGCGCCAGCGCCTTGATGAACAGCACCGGGAAGACGCACGGCATCAGGTTCAGCAGCACGCCGCCCATCAGCGCGAATACCACGTAGCGCAGCAGGCTGGCGCTCCCGGAAACAGAGATCGGCGGCGCCGGAATCCTTCCAGACTCCGCGCGCACCAGGTAGGACGTCCCATCCGCCAGCAGCACAATCCCGCTCAGCGTGTCCGGAGTCTTCTGCAGATTCTCATCCTGCTTCAGCGCAATCACCGCGCCATCGCCCCGCGACGTCACCGGCTGCGGCGCAGCATTCGCAATCACGCTCTGGTCGGCCGGAAAGAACTCAGCTCCCCCCACCCGCTTGCCCGTCAGCACCGCCAGTTGGAAGCCATTCGGAACCCGCGTGAAGATCGCCTTCGCCCGCGCCGGAAGCACCTTGGGCATTGCCGCAAAGGTCTTCTGGAACAGCGGCGTCGCGGCGCTCGCGCCCCCCGCGGCCACCGGCAGCTCCATCACCAGATGCGCCTTGCCCGGTATGCAGGCCTGGCGGCACACCAGCCAACTCACATCCGCCGCAATCGGCACCGCGCCTGTCGGCTTTCCGGTCACATGCAGTTCCGCGGGAAACAGCACCTGGTTCTCGTACCCAAAGTCCATCAGCGGACCCAGCGGTAGACGTTTCGGCGGCGGAAACTGCAGCGGCCCCACCGTCACTCCGGCCGGCAGTGTCCACTTCACCGCGGGCGGCTCGCCCGAATCTCCGGCGTTGGTCCAGTACACATGCCAGCCCGGCTCCAGATCGAAGAGCAGCCCCACGTGCGGCGGCACAGCCGTGTGAGCAGCGTCCAGCGACACCGACGCCTGGTCCGCCACCAGCGACACCTTCAAGTGCCGTGCCTCGAGGCTGGTCTGCGCATCGCCGCGGGTGCAGAACGCCACCATCGTCATCACCAGCAGGAAAATCAGGGCCGCGCGCAAGCGCCACTCCGGGCTTACGCGCCACGGTGTCCTCTGCTGTCTCATCCATCGCGCGCTCAGGCGTGTCTTCATAAAGGGGTTGGCTTATTGTAGGACGGCAAACCCACCGTTCGGTTACGGTTTAAAGGCCTTCGACGAAACCCATTTGTCATCTCTTTATCACAGGTCTTTGTCACAGGATCGCTCGCCGAGGGATCGGCGAAGTGGAACACCTGCTTTCCGCTCGCGTGCAAAGATCCGGGTGCGGGCTCTAGCCGAAGGCCAGGTGGGAGTGTTCCCCCTGATTGAGTCCGGAGCAGAGCGACCTCCGAACCCAATTCCAGGAAATTTACTTTCGCTTTTGGCCGTCCGCCGTTCCGGACCAGGCCGCATGCGCCTTCATGATGCAGCGGTCCATCACCACCCCAACCCCATCCGCCTCCGCCCAACCCGCCGCCTCGTCATGGCAGACGCCCTCCTGCAACCACAAGTAAGGGATCTTCAATCGGATCACATCTTTCACAATCTCCGGGACATATACCGGGTCGCGAAAGACGTCGACCAGGTCGATCTTCCCCACCGCCGCGCACGCCTCGTCCAGGGAATCAAAGACCGGTTCGCCCAGAATCGTCCTGCTCCTCGCCTTCGGATTGACCGGCACAATGCGATAGCCTTGCTGCTGTATGTAGTGCGCCACCCTCAGACTCGGCCGCCCCGGTCTGTCTGACAGCCCCACCACGGCAATCGTCTTGGCATTCTTCAGAATCGTCCGTATCGTCTCCGGCTCGTTCATCAGTTCCCGTCCTCCCTGCGTTGGATGACGGTCGGCCGCCGAAGGGTCAAAGTTTGGGTGCTAAGCGCAATGATCGATATC
>DASXGY010000032.1:0-2645 GCA_036488835.1 Acidobacteriaceae bacterium | reverse complement strand
TCCACCTGCCGCTCGATCTCGTACTCCAGCGCGGCACGAATGAAGCGGAAGCTGTTCACGTTCTTTACTTCCGCCTTGGTCCCGAACTTCTCCTGCCCGCGCGGCCGCACGCTCACATTCGCATCGCAGCGCAGCGAGCCCTCTTCCATATTGCAGTCGCTCACTCCGGTGTAGAGCAGAATCTCCTTCAACCGCGTCAGGTATTCATACGCTTCGTCGGGCGTGCGGATATCCGGCTCGCTCACAATCTCCACCAGCGGCGTGCCGCAGCGATTCAGATCGACATAACTGCGCGTCGCCGAATCGGGAAAGCCCTCATGCAGACTCTTCCCCGCGTCCTCTTCCATATGCAGCCGCGTGATCCCGATCCGTCTGGTGCCGCTACCGGCGCCCGTTCCAGTGCCGCTACCGGCGCCCGTTCCAGTCCCGTTTTCCGACGCCACCTCGATCCAGCCATGCTCCGCCAGCGGCTGATCGTACTGCGAAATCTGGTAGCCCTTCGGCGAGTCGGGATAGAAGTAGTTCTTCCGCGCAAATACAGACCTCGTCCGCACCTGGCAGTTCAGCGCCGTCGAAGCCAGCACGGCAAACTCCACCGCCCGCTTGTTCAGCACCGGCAGTGCGCCCGGCAGCCCCAGGCATGTGGGGCAA
Organism: Acidobacteriaceae bacterium; assembly: GCA_036488835.1. Taxonomy (GTDB): domain Bacteria; phylum Acidobacteriota; class Terriglobia; order Terriglobales; family Acidobacteriaceae; genus KBS-83. The sequence goes on along the minus strand of DASXGY010000032.1, from coordinate 1,994 downwards.
ATCTGCGTATTCGGCGCCGCTCCAAACTGCGTCAGGCATCCGCAGAAGGCCTTGGTCGTGGTCAGAAGCTGTACGTGCACCTCCAACCCGATCACCGGTTCGTACTTCTCCAAAGCTGTTCTCGATGAAGCCGTTGCTGTCATATCTCTTGTCGCCGTGCCTCGTTTTCCGCTGGTTTTCTCTCTCAAAACGAGTGTATCGTCCTCACACCGGAGGCTGCCGCAGAGCGCCCCAGTCCCAAAATGGCCCCGTTCTTCCCTGACATGGACCGCATCGTACTCAGCGGGTCCGTGCATCGGTAATGGCCCACTTCCCCCAAAAACTTGCCTCGCTAGTGCGTACCTGCAACCGTATGCCAGGACACGAGAAACGACCCATGGAACTTGCCTTACTTCAATCGAGGGATGAACTCGACCGCGTCGCACCGGCCATCCGCTTGCTCGCCGCGGACACCATGCAGCAGCAGGACGACACCACCGGCCTGCCCGACTACTTCCTGCCCCGCGTCTCCGATACCCGCCGTCCGCGTGTCGTCGTCTGCTATGAGCAGGGCCAACTCGTCGGCGTGGTCTACACCGAAGAACTGCTCTTCGCCGGCCGCCCCACCGGATGGGCCTTCGGCGGCGACCGCATGGGCCGCGGCCTGGTGCTCGCATCGCCCGAGCGTGAAGCCGAAGTCATCGCCACCGCCTGCGAACATCTACTCGCCAACGGCGTGCACGCGCTGCGCCTCTGGTGGCGCTCCACCGGCAATGAGGTCCTCCCCATCCTCCATCTGCACCGCCCCGGCTTGCAGGTCTGGTGCAAATCGGAAACGCGACCGCACGGCGACTGGCTGCACATCGGCTCTGACTATCAAAGCTTTCTCAACGGCCTGGGACCGCACACGCGCCGCAATCTTCGCTACTACCGACGCCGCGCCCAGGAGCAGGGCTTCCGCTTCGTTCCCGATCTCTCACTCAAGTCCTACGAGTCCGCCGTCGCCTCGCTCAACTGGCAGGCCGATTCACCAGAACTGCACGAGCGCGACCAGCGCGACCGTCGTTTCTTCGCTCACTTCAGCAAGCCTTCTAAAGACAACTCCGGCGCACCCGTGCTGGCCGGACTCGCCAATGCGGATGGCCGCCTGGTTTCGGTCGTGGCCGCCGTGCGCGCCGGCAATCATCTCCACCTGCTCTCGCAGTTCAACGACGAATCACTGCACAACCTAAGTCCGTCGCTGGTCCTGCAGGGCTATCTCATCGAGCACCTCATCCCGCAGGGCATCGCTTCCATTCATTTCGTCAACGGCGCCTCGGCCGCGCTCGGCCGCTTCTGCGATCCCGTGCTCATGCGCACCATCTCCATCGACAGCCGCCGCTCCGCTCTGCATCCGGTCAAGCTCGCCACCGCAGGCGCCGCGCGCCGCTGGCAGCGGGGCGGCCGCTGGGTTCCCGTCCGCCTCCGCGGCCTCCTCGGCAGCTACATGGCCAGCGTCTAGCCCGTAGCCCCGTACCAAAGCTCAAGCGATCGGCATCGGTACATCGCCCATCAGCGCCGTTGTCAGCACCGTTGTCGCTTCCACTTGGGCTCCCAGCCGCGTCGCCGTCAGCACCGTAATGTCGTCGTCCTGCCCAAACCGAATCCCGAACTCGGCTGCGTCCCGTGCATCCGGCGTGCCCGCTACCAGCTCCGCGACTCGGGTAAATCCAAACAGCTCTCCCGCGGCATTGCGTGCCTCGAGCAGTCCATCCGTATAGAGCGTGAGCCGGTCTCCGATCCTGACCGTCGCTGTCGCCTTTTCAAATTCCGCTTCCGCTATCAACCCCAGGGGCAGTGCGGCCGGCAGCGTCAGTTCGTCGCCATTCAGAAATGGGGCCAGATGCCCGGCACTCGCCATCACGCATTCCCCCTCTGCGCCCAATCGCAGCACCAGGCAGGTGACAAATCCGCCGCGCAGCCGCCCATACAGCCGCCGGTTCAGTCCCGTCAGAATCGCCGCCGGATCTTCTGTA
>DASXGY010000165.1:0-3631 GCA_036488835.1 Acidobacteriaceae bacterium | reverse complement strand
CATCGACACCCAGGTGCGCAAGATCACCATCGAGGCCATCCAGCGCACCGTCTCCGAGCACTTCGGCATGAAGGTCTCCGAGCTCAAGCAGAAGAACAACTCGCGCTCCGTCGTGGTTCCGCGCCAGATCGCCATGTTCCTCGCCAAGCAGATGACCGAAGCCTCGCTGCCCGAGATCGGCCGTCAGTTCGGCGGCAAGCACCACACCACGGTCATGCACTCCATCGGCAAGATCGATGAAGAAAAGCGCACCGATAAGGACCTGAACCGCACGCTCAACAAGCTGATGGAAACCCTCAACAGCTAGCGCGGTAGTCTTCATCTGTATTTGATATTGCGACCTGAGCATCTCCCTGGACGACCAGCCTCCGGCAAGCTACCGGATGTCAACACCATCACCCTGGCCAACGTCGATGGGAATCAGGTCGTCCTCGATCTCGGCGGTGGCGTTTACGCGTTCTATGCTCACCTGAGAAACCGCGCTCCACTCCACCAGACGTGAGCGACCAAAGGAAGTGAACCAGACAGAACGCGCCAACGGCGCCTTTGCCCGTGCGGCCAGCACCGGACGGCCAATCCATCTCGCGTTTGAGATATGGGCTCTCGGCCAGTCCTACGGTATCCTTCCCCCAATGCGCCGTTGCCGCCATCTGGCCAGTGTCCTGCTCGCCGCGCTCGTCGTCACAACACCGCTTGCGGCGCGCGCCACCACACAACTCGCCGCGCGCATCGTCAGCCCCATGCCCGCCCGCGACCCGCAGCGCCCGGCCGTGCACCCGCAGGACACCGGCTTTCTCAACCGCGTCATCGTGCTCAACGGCGTCAGCTACCGCTACGTCGTCTACCTGCCCGTCGAGTACGACCCCCACCGCTCCTGGCCCGTCATTCTCTTCCTGCATGGCTCCGGCGAGCGCGGTTCCGACGGCATGGACGAGACCCAGGTCGGGCTGCCCAACGCCATCCGCGCCCACCCGGAGCGCTGGCCTTTCATCGTGGTCATGCCGCAGGTTCCCTACAGCCACCACCACTGGACCGACCCCGACATGATGGCCATGGCGCTCGCCGCCCTCGACGCCGAGATGAAGGAGTTCCATGGCGATCCCGAGCGCGTCTACCTCACCGGTCTCTCGCTCGGCGGCTACGGCGCATGGGAGATCGCCAAGGATTACCCCGGCCGCTTCGCCGCCATCGTGCCCGTCTCCGGCGGCATCTTCTGGTCCTACGAGCCGCAGCGTTGGAAGCAGTCGAGCATCCTGCCCGAGGCCTACGTCCGCGCCGTCGGCAAAACGCCGGTCTGGATGTTCCACGGAACGCTCGATCCCGTCGTCCCCACCAAGGAGTCGCAGATCATGTACCAGGCACTCTCCGCGGCCGGCGGCGATGTCCGCCTCTGGCTCTATGAGGGCTGGCACCACAACTCCTGGGACAAGGCCTACAGCGAGCGCTCGCTCCCGCAGTGGCTGCTCGCCCACCGCCTCTCGGATATTCCCAACGCGCATGCCGAAGCGCAACTGCTCACCGTTCCGCTGCACCCCGTACCCGCCAAGGTCGACCCCGACATCTACGACGACTACGTCGGCGACTACTACGACGGCGACGTCCGCCAAGTCACCATCCTGGTCGAAGGCGACAAGCTCTTCTCCCGCAACCGGACCAACGACCTGAACGAATTACTGCCGGAGAATCCGACAACGTACTTCTACCCCAGCGGCAGCCCGACAAGAATCATCTTCCAGAAAGACTCCAGCGGCCGAGTCACCGGCATCCTCTTCCACGACGATAGGCATGAAGAACACTGGGAGCGGCGGTGAGTAACTTAGGCGCGACTGTGGAAGCTAGCGTCGGACACAACGAACGTGAGAGCGGCGGACTCTGGCATATCTTCGGGGCCTTTGCCGCTATTTCCTTCTTCTTAATAAATTCGCGCCCGGTCTACCACCCTCTGCTGCGTCACATTTCGCCGTTGTTGTTGGTCGCTTGGTTCTTGATCGCAGGATTGCTGTCGATCTTCGCCGGATTAAGGGCGTCTAAGTGGTGGTTTATAGTCTCCGTGTTCTACGGATTGGATGGTTTGGCATGGGTCCTGGCAATTGCGCTCTTCGATCTAAAACGTGGATTATAGTTTCCGCCTTACAGGCAATGTAGGGTTAGGGATTTGTTCTCATCATTGCTTTGTTAGCGTATTAGTAAATCTAGCGGGGACATTAGGCAGCCGCGCCTTGGAGCGGCTCGTTAGCATAGACAGCCGAAGGAAGATCTGCCATTGCCAAGCATTACATCACCCACCGCGCAAAAACTAGGCGAGCTAGGCCTACCCGCACCCATCCGTGAACTAGCCGCCAAACCGTGGGACGCCATCGTCGTAGGCGCGGGCCACAATGGCCTCGCCTGCGCCGCCTATCTGACGCGCGCCGGCAAGCGTGTCCTCGTTCTCGAAGCGCGGCAGCGCATCGGCGGGGCCTGCACCATCGAAGAGCCCTTCCCCGGCGTGAAGATGTCGCCCTGCGCCTACCTCGCCGGCCTGCTGCATCCGCTGGTTGTCGAAGAGCTCGCCCTGCCCGCGCGCGGCTTCCACTGGACACCCGCTGTCAACGGCCTCTTCGTCCCCTTCCTCGACGGCACCAGCATCCAGCTCTGGGACGATGACGATAAATGCGAAGCCGAAGTCCGCCGCTTCGCACGGGGCGATGTCGAAGGCTGGAAGGCCATGAACGATGTTCTATTCCGCCTGCGGAATGCTCTGCGTCCCGCAAGTTATTTAGTCGACGCGCCGGAAGGCGCGCGAGATATGTGGATCGGCGACGCGCCGACCCCTGATGAAATCGATGAAAGACTCGGCAACGATCAGGAAGCCCGCCATCTCCTCTACGACTGGTCCATGGCCGAGTTTGTCGGGCACTACCTTCGCGACCCGCGCCTCCAATCCGCTTATCTCGGCCAGGGCGTCATCGGCACCAACGCCAGCCCCTTCGACCCCGGCACAGCCTCTATTCGCTTTCACCACGCGTCGGGCCGTCTCGGCGGCATGCCCGGTATGTGGGGATACGTCGCCGGCGGCATGGGCATGGTCTCCTTTTACATCGCGGACGCCGCGCAGGAGGCCGGCGCGGTTATCGCATCCGGTGTTCCCGTCGCGCAGATCCTGCCCGGTGAAGGCGTTCTGCTCGAATCCGGCGAACGCATCACCGCCCCCATCGTCATCTCCAACGCCGACCCCATCCGCACCCTCGCCATGCTCGGCACGGAAGCCGACACCGCATGGCGTAAGCGCATCGAGTCCGTTCCCATCCAGGGCTGCACCGTCAAGCTGAACGTTCTGCTCTCCGAGCTCCCGGACTTCCTCGCGCGTCCCGGACAAAACAAACCCCACCACTACGGTCAGATCAACGCGCCCCTCACCCACGCCGAATGGCAAGCCGCCTTCGCCGCCGCAAAACGTGGCTACCTGCCCCAACACCTCTGGTGCGAGCTCTACTTCCAGAGCGCGCACGACGACACCGTCGCGCCACGCGGGCAGCACACCATGTCGGTCTTCGCGCAGTACGTCCCCTACACCTTCAACTCAGGCAGCTGGGACTCGCGTCGCGACGAAGTCCGCGCCCTCGCGCTGCGTTCCATCGGCCGTTTCTGC
>DASXGY010000144.1:0-2997 GCA_036488835.1 Acidobacteriaceae bacterium | reverse complement strand
AGCTGATCGAGCTCGAGGCCGGGGAGCGCGGCGATCTTCCCCTGCAGCTCCCAGGGATTCAGGTAGATGTCGGCCGCGGTGATGAGTCCGCCGATGCCGGCGCGCTCGTGGCGCTGCTCAACCTTGTTCCACCAGCGCTCGGCCTGGTTCTGCAGCATCGCAGGCTCTTCCACGAAAATTTGCGGATTGCGGAAGAGGTCGAAGAGTGTGCGGTTGGCGCCGGCCACGGGGGCGAAGAACTCCCAGCCGGGGAAGACGGTAACGCCGCCGGCGGCGACCGAGCGCGTCACCAGATCGGTCGCGTCGTCCCCCGTGGTCTCTTCGCTGGATTGCAGGCGCGAGCGGCTGAGGCGCGCGTGTACGGCGGCGAGCAGCTTCTCCGAGACTGGTGTTTCGGTGAGCGGCAGCAGTAGCGCTTCATCGAGCGGCGTCGAGGAGCGCTGCGACTCGGGCTCGAACTTGCGGATGGATTCGATTTCGTCGCCGAAGAAATCGATGCGCACGGGGCGGTCCATCTCAGGGGAGTAGACGTCGAGGATGCCACCCCGGCGAGTGAACTGGCCGGGCATCTCGACGATGTCCATCTGGGTGTAGCCGATGGAGCGGAGATGGTCGAGGAGCATCTCGATGTCGACCTCTTCACCGCGGCGCAACTGCTGGGCGAGCCCAGCGTAGTAAGGCGCATCGAAGAGACGCATGCAGGCGGCTTCGACCGGCGCGACGACGATGGAGGCGCGATGGGTCGCGATCTTCCACAGTACAGACGCGCGCTGCTCCTGCACATCCGGATGCGGCGAGATGCCCTCGAAGGGAAGGACATCGTGCGCGGGCAGGCGCAGGATGTGCTTGGGCTCGGCGGCGCCGGTGAGTTCGGCGGCGGCACGCAGCATCAACTCCAGCGATTCGGCGGCCTTGTTGTCGGCAACGAGAACGACGACCGGGGCCTGGGCGGCATGCGCGAAGAGCGGAATGCACAGTGCCCGGGCGGTCGCGGTAAGGCCGGAGACACGCCGGCGCCCTCGCGCGAGGCTGAGATGCCGTCGCACACGTTCGAAGCTATCGGTGTGCTCAATGCTCGCGAGAGCATCGCGAACAAAGGGAAGGACCATGCATCTTGATTATGGCCTATTCTTCTTCACGGTAACGGTACCCACCCCCACCCCCCTCCCCGTCACCGGAGACTGGTTTGTAAGTCCTGCTGCAGGATGGATTTAGGGTGGCTTCCGAGGGCTAAATATGTCCAAACAGTGGGGTTAACGCTAAAAATTTCATTCCATTCGATTTAGCCCATAGATTTGCTCCATTTCCGGTGCGACGGCGTTGCAAAGTTTCGCGGCTGAGAGTTCTGCGAAGCGACCTACAAAGACGAAAGCCACGGAATGGTTCCCGTGGCTTTTGTCACTCATACTGCTCTAGTTCCAGAGTAGCAATTTGGCGGGGGTGAATTGGCGGGTTTCTACGTGTTTTTTGGTGGGGTGTTTCATTCCGGGATTGGCGAGCGACGTGGCGATGCTCCCTGACACTTCAGGGCTGTTTGATCTCCGTGGCGGTGAGCTCGAGTTCGGTTTTGCCGGTGTCGCTTGTGTTGTCCGAGATGAAGAGGATAGTTGGCTTGTTCAGGGTAACGACCACACTTGACTCCCACCTTGTCTGGCGGACGATCGGCACGTTGGGCACGAGGCTGGGAGCAGATTTGGCGACGCTGCTCAATGCTGCGGAGACCTGCAGGCTGAGCTGTTGTTCGTGAATGCGAGGATGGAAGGTATCGATGTCCGTGCCGACATCCTGATACTGGACGTTGGTGTCGCCCGCCCGGTCCGTCCCGACGGGGATGGGGAACTTGTCGCCAGTGCGTATCTTGGCCGGTGCGCTATCGCCGCCTGCTCCGATGATGGCGAAGTAGGCGCGGCTGTTCGTGACTTTGCCGTTCGCATCCATCTCCAGCAAACGATAGGTGAGCTTGTAGTGAGTCAGAGGCGTATCCGGCGCCTTTTCCTGGGCACGGACAATTGCCGGTGTGAATGCAACCACGGTGAGCAGGGTGGCAGTGAATGGTTTCGGCAAGGGCATGGATGCTTCTCCTGTTTTTGCAGAGAGTGTTACTGCAAGTGTTGCGTTTCCTGAGCTTCCGAAAGCGCAGCGATGTGAATGGGCTCGATCGAGAGCGGCTTGGTAACGAGCGGAGCGCGATCGGCTGCTGTGGTCGTAAGGACCTGCCGCGCCTGTTGCGGATGCGCAGTTGCGAAGTTCAGCAGGATGCTTTCTTCGGCGGTTAATGGACTAGGGGATGGAAAAGAGCCAGTGCGCGCGGGGGCCGCATGCTCACTCCGGCGGGTGCGGCGTGAGGTGAGGACCGCCGGTGGGCGGATCATCTGCCGCGGTGTGGCTGGCAACGCAGCAGGTGACTGGGAAACGCTGGCGATCGCTGGCTCGGCGGCCGGCACGGGACGAGGCGAACGATTCGCTGGATGCAGGAGCAACGCAATCAGAATTGCCGCTGCACATGCAGCTGCGGGCGCGAGCAGCCAAAGCCGCTTAGGACTTGGCTCTGCCTCCGCGACGCGGGCAAGGATGCGGGTGTGCAGCGCCGGGTCCGGCTCCTGATCCACGTAGCTGGCGAGCGCCTGATCCAGCAGCCTGTCGAGTTCGTTCTTATGTTCATCGGGCATGACGATTCTCCGTGTCTGGGCCCAGTTTTTGTTTCAGCAACATGCGTGCGCGCTGGATGCGGGTGCGGACGGTGCCTTCGGGAATGCCGAGCGCGGTGCCGATCTGCGCGGAGGTCATCTCTTCGAGCGTGGAGAGCACGAGCGGCTGGCGGAGCTCCTCGGGCAGCGTATCGATGAGGCGATGGATGCGCGCGATACCGCTGTTTGAGACCGCGGCTGCTTCGGGCGAGTGATCTGTCGCTGTGATGGTATCCATTTCGATGCCGCCGTCCTCTCTGGCGGGACGCCGTTGCCGGTCGCGCGCCATGCGCCAGACGACGCGTGCCAG
>DASXGY010000444.1:0-7878 GCA_036488835.1 Acidobacteriaceae bacterium | reverse complement strand
CGGCCTCTGAGATGTTGGTGGACTCGGCAGCCCACAGAATCGGCGACTGCTGCTGCTGTTGAGAGCCCGCATCGAGGATCAGCGTGTAGCCGTTCTGCTGCGCGTACTGAGTCATGATCCCGGCAACCTTCTGCGCGATGCCGCTGAACTTCTCGTTCATCTCGCCGGAGAAATCGTTGCGCGCATCTTCCACATTGCGCTGCAGCGTCTTTTCCTTCTCGTCGATGGTGCGCAGGCGGCTCTGACGCTCCGCGTCGCTCAGCTTGTCACCAGCAGTCTGCAGGTCCTTCTTCAACGTGTCGACCTCGTCGCTCTCCGTCTTGATCTGCTGCTGCTTGGGCTGATACTTGGTGTTCAGCTCGGCAAAGGCACGCTGGCCTTCGTTGGTCTGGCCGACGACCGCCTCGAACTGGATGACCGCGATCTTGGTGGGGCCGGCGGGAGCCGCGGAAAGCGGAGCGCCGGGGGCAGAGGGTGGCTCTGCTGCGGTCTGCGATGGGGCAGAAGCTTGGGCGAGCGCACTAACGCCCAGCGTGGACGCGAGCATGCAGACGAGTGACAAAGAACGCTTCATTTGGCTAGGAAACTCCTTAACAGTTCTTGTTGGGATCGATCCAGGCACTTGCGGGCGCGCTGTCCCGTGCTCTCTTCTTGCGCAATTCAGGTGCGGATACGAGGACCGCAGTTTGCACACAAGAGACACGGACAGAGGACATCTCAGGAACTTGCGAACGATTATAGAGCACGTTTCCGGTTGCAAGGTACTCCCATGCGGCCGCGAAGGGCGGCTTTCCTGGTAGACGGCCGTGATGGCGTATGGCGCGGCTGGGCGGGGACGACAGACAGCCGGGCCGCGGCGGTGATGCCGCGGCCCGCGTCAGATCGTTGCTAGAAGGTCGTGCTGACGGCCAGCCGGAAGGTCTTGCGCGGCTCGCGCAACTGGAAGAGTGACCCGTAGAGCTGCTGGGACTGCGCGTAGCTGAAGTCGCCGGCGCCGCCTGCAGGGAACATGTCGCGGGTGATGAGGTTCTCGTCGCGGACCTGCTGCAGCAGCCGCAGTGGGTTGTAGGCGTAGTAAATGCGGAAGGGTGCACGGACGATGGGCAGCAGCACGGAGATTTCGGCTCCGGTGGACATACGCGGCACCGCGTTCGAGCCCTCCAGCGGCCGGATCTGGTTACTGAAGTGGATCTGCCGTCCGCCCTGGCAGGAGCCGTTGACGTATACGGGGCAGCCGTAGAGCGGGGCGTTCAACTGATCGATGGAGAGGGGGCTCTCGATCAATTGCGATTGGCGCGTGGCCACGGACATGCCGAAGTCGTCGAAGAACTTGAAGGTGACCGGGCCGCCGAGCGGAATGCGGTACTCGAGGTTGCTGGTGAACTGTGTGTCACCGCCCACGGAGACGATGCCGTAAGTGGGTATGGGCACGGTGACGCTGCCCAGCGTCGGGTTGGTCGGATCGCGCGGTACCAGCGTGCCATCCGGATTGGTGAGGATGAATTGGGTCCGCTGCGGGATGAACGCGTAAGGGGTGCCGGAGCGGATATCGAAGCCGCGGAGATCCTGTTCGCCACCCTGATAGAAGCGCTGGAAGGGCGGCGCAACCTTGCCGCCGATGCCTTGAATGTATTGCGCCTGGAAGCGGAAGGCCAGGACGTTGCGGCCTTCCTTGCTCGGCTTCAGACCATGCATGCCGTTGAAGTGGCGGTACTCGAAGATCGGATTGAAGTACTTGACGTTACCGCCGAGGCCGGCGACCTGCAGAAGCGCGGTGTAGGAGACGCCCTCGTGCGGATTGTAGGGATTGCCGATCTTGTTGTAGGTGTACGACAGCGAAACCTGGCTGGAATAGATACCGTTCAGCGCGTTATTCGACTGAATGCCGCTGCGGAAGGCGAGCGTCTGGAAGAGAGAGGTCGAGGCCGGACTGAAGGCGGTGATCGAGCTCTTCTGGAAGGAGTAAGTGAGGCCGATACGATGGAAGCTGTGCCGTACCAGGTAATTGGTCGAGACGGTAAGGCCGGTGGAGGACTGGTTGTAGTTCTGCACCAGTGACTGCTGGGCCGCGGTCAGATTGCCGCCGCCGGTCGAGATCTGGTAGTTCTTCGCGGCGTTGTAGTCGTACTTGCTGGAGAAGATCTGGAAGCCGAGCGAGATGGGCTTGTTGCGGAAATAAGGCTCGGTGAAGCCGAACTGCAGATTACGCTGCAGGTTGCCCAGGTTCGCCTGCAGGCTCAGGGTCTCGCCCAGGCCAAGGAAGTTGTTGGTCTGATAGTTGAGCCCGAGGAAGGAGCCGGAGAGGCCGCTAACGCCGCCATTCAAGCCGATGGAGTTCTTGCCCTTCTCGTGCACGCGCAGCAGCAGAGAGACGGTGTTGTTCTGCTGGTCCTGCGTCGCGGTGGAGTCCTGGTCAACCTTCAATGGATCGAAGTACTCGAGCTGGTTCAAGCGGAGCAGACTCTGCTCCCAGAGATTGCTGTTGTAGACCTGGCCTTCTTCGAGAAGCAGCTCGCGGCGGATGACGGGGTCGCGGGTGACGGTGTTGCCGGTGAACTCGATGTGCGAGACGTAGAAGGGCTTTCCTTCATCGATGTCGATGTCGAGGTAAAGCATCTTCTTGGCTTCGTCGAAGCGCGTCGTCGGGTTGGCGACGAAGTTGATATAGCCAAGCGTCCCGTAGGCCTTGCGCAGATTGTCCAGGCCTTTGCCGATGGCGGTGTAGTTGAAGTAGTCGCCGTCCTTGATGGCGAACTGGGCGCGCAGAGCCTTCACGTTCCTGACGTGCTCATTGCCGGTAAAGGTGATGCCGCCGAGGCGATAGCGGTCGCCCTCTTCCACGGGCAAGGTGATGTCGATGCGCTTGCCCTTCTTCGGCCGGAAGGTCAGCAGGGAGAGGCCGCCCTCGTTGCGGATGTGCGTCGAGGGCTCACCGATGATGGCCTTGAAGTAGCCGTGATTCTGATACGCGACACGCACGCGCTCAGAATCTTCTTCCAGCTTACTGGCGTCGTAGGTGCGGGCAAAGAGGTTTTCCAGGAAGATCGAATGCGGAATACCGATCGGCCTCAGATTGCGCATGGCGGCGCGCAGGGTGCGGGAGTTCAGATTCTTGTTGCCGACAAAGCGGATATTGCCGACTTTGACCGTCGGGCCTTCCTTAATGTTGAAGGTGACCGCGACCGAGGCGGGCGGAATGGTCTTGATATCGGGCGTGATGGTCGGGAACTGGTGGCCGTGCTCGCCCAGCAGTTCTTTCAGGACCGCGATAGCGCGGGCGATGCGCGTGGGGTCGTACTGGCTCTCCACGCTGAGGCCGACCTTCTCCTTCTTGAAGCGGTCGAGCACATCGGACTGCGTAACCGAGTTGAGCCCCTTGTAATTGATCTCGCGGATAGTCGGCTTTTCACGCACAAAGATGTCAAGAATCTCGCCCTTGGGGCTGTCCTCTTTTTCAATGCGGACGTCTTCGAAGTAGCCGGTGTTCCACAGCGAGTTGAAGTCGCGCTCGACCGTGGCCGCGTCGTAATTGTCGCCGACGTGCGAATACAGACGGGCGAGGACCGTTTCCTTGGGAATGCGGCGGTTGCCGATGACCCGGATCTCGGAGATAACGTTGCTGTTCTGCGCGAAAGCCGGCGCAGCCGTGCAGAAGAGTATGGCCAGAACACCCAACCACTGCAGCGACAGAGTTTGAAAGATCAGGGGACGAATGGTCTTGTCCTGCTGGATCTGGGAGCTCATGCTCCGCCAAATGACGGGAAAAATAGGCACACCCTCACTGCAACCAAAATCGAACTTCCGCTCTTTCGTGCTGGAAAGCCGATTCTATAGCAACCGGGGGGACAGCGACCAACGGGGCGGACGAATCGGGCCGGTGAGCGACCCGAAAGCAAGCCTGATCCTGTCCTAACTTTCAAGCTCGGCATGGATCAGAAAACTCTGGTCGGCGGCGCTCCAGCGCACGTCGAGCACGTTCGGCTTGCAGCAGACCTGGCAGTCCTCTACGTACTGCTGGCGGCTGCCTGCGGATTCATCCACGGTGGTGTCGCTCCATTGCCCGCAGCCCGCGCACTGGAATCCAGATTCAGCCAACGTGCGGGGTCCGTGCTGCGTCGACGAGGACCACCTCGACCAGAGTGGAGTAAAAGGTGGGGCCGCGACCGATGTCGGTGAGGCGGTCGGAGGTAAGCGCGTTCACGTTGCTGCCGTTGTGGGAAAGCTTATTCCAATTGAGGCGCGAGGCGACGACTCCGGCTGCAACGCCGGTGTGGATCTGGGCCACCAACCGGATGCGTCCGCGATCGTTGAAGATTTCTACGGCGTCGCCTTCGCGAATGCCGCGGCTCGCGGCGTCGTCGGGATGAATTTCCAAACGGCCGGTATGCGCTGCCTCCATCTTCTGGTGCGTGGGGTGATTGGCGAAGCTGGAGTTCATGTAGTTGTCGGCCTTGCGTCCCAGAAACTCAAGCGGGTATTTCGGATTTTCACTGAAGCGCGATTCTTTGGGCGGCTTGAAGGAGGGCAGCGGGTCCAGGCCCTCCCCGGCCAGTGTGGAGGAGTAGAGCTCGCCTTTGCCGGAGGGCGTACCGAAGCCCCCGTCGGCAAAGGGCTGGAAGGGTGTCTCGGGCTCACCGGCCCAGTGGAGCCGGACACTATGCTGGCGGCGAAGCTGATCGAGGGTGATGCCTTGCATCTGTGGATGGCTCACCTGCTTCGCATCCTGTTTGGTTTCGGGGAGCGCCTGCGCCAGCATCTCCTGCTCGGTGTCGCGAAAGCAGGCTTCGGAGAAGCCGATGCGCTGGCCGAGCTGGCCGAAGAGCCAGATGTTGGGGCGCGCCTCGCCCAGCGGCGCGATAGCCTGATCCGAAAGCTGCACATGGTAGTGGCCGTAGGCGCCCTGGATGTCGGCGTGTTCGAGAAAAGTGGTAGCGGGGAGAACGATGTCGGCGTAGTCGGCGGTGTCGGTCCAGAACTGCTCGTGCACGACGGTGAAGAGATCGGAGCGCGCCATGCCGCGCAAGACAGTGTTCTGGTTCGGCGCGATGGCGGCGGGGTTTGAGTTGTAGACGAAGAGGGCCTTGACCGGCGGATGGTTCAGCTCGGTGAGCGCGTGGCCGAGGCGGGACATGTTGACGACGCGCGCGGCGCGGCCGAGTGGGCTCGCATACATCAGGTCGGGGCGTTCCAGGGTTTGCGTGTCGAAGCGAAAGGCGCCGCTGGTAGAAAGCTGCAAGCCGCCGCCGAGATGCTTCCATGCGCCGGTCAGCAGGGGCAGCATGCAGACCGCGCGGGCGGCGGTGCCGCCGTTCTCCGAACGCTGGATGCCGTAGTTGAGCCGGATGACGGCGGGCTGCGTGGTGGCGTACTCGCGAGCCAGCGCGCGGATTTCGTTGGCGGTCATGCCAGTCCACGCGGCGACGCGTTCCGGGGTGTACTCACTGGCGCGCTCTGCGAGTTCCTTTCCGCCGATGGTGTACTGATCGATGTAGGCGCGGTCTTCGAGACCTTCGGCGAAGAGGATGTGCATCATGCCGAGCGCGAGCGCAGCGTCGGTTCCGGGGTGAATGGCGATATGCCAGTCGGCCAGCTTGGCGGTGCGGGTCTGGTAGGGATCGATAACGATGAGGCGGGCGCCGTTGCGACGTGCTTCCTCGATCTGCGGCCAGAGATGGACGCTGGTGCCGTGGATGTTGGCGCCCCAGGCGATGATGAGCCGCGCGCGATGGAACTGCTCGGTATCGGTGCCAAGCTTGCAGCCGTAGACGGAGAGGATCGCGTCGCCGCCGGCGGTGGCGCAGATGGTGCGGTCGAGCTGCGAGGCGCCGAGCCGATGGAAGAAGCGGCGGTCCATGGAGCCGTAGCCGAGCACGCCGATGGTCCCGGCGTAGGAGTAAGGCAGAACGGATTCGGGGCCGTACTGTTCCGCGATCGCGGCCAGCCGCTGCGCGATGGTGTCCAGCGCCTCATCCCAGGAGATGCGCTCGAAGTTTTCCGCTTCATGTCCAGCGGGCAGCGGACCTTTGGCGACGCCGGCGCGACGGCGCATCGGGTAAAGCAGCCGGTCCGGCGAGTAGACACGATCGAGATAGCGCGCCACCTTGGCACAAAGAAAGCCGCGAGTAACCGGGTGGGCGGGATCGCCGGCGATCTTCTGCGCGCGCCCTTCGGCATCCACGCTCACCAGCACGGCGCAGGAGTCCGGACAGTCATGGGAGCAGACCGTGTGGACCACGCGCAGTGGCGATTCGGTTTGCGGCGGAGACATAGCACAATTGTATGCAGGCTGGCGCGGTAAAGTGCGGAAAAAGCGCGGTTTGGGACGGGCTGCCGGCCGGCGGAGTGCAAAGTTTTGGCAACCCGCGGCGTCTGCGATGATCTAAGGAGACGAACAGCAGGAAACGAATACTGAGTTCTGGAGAGCCTCGAAGCGGGTGAGTCGAAAGATTGCAATCGGGATCGTGTGCGCCGCCGTGGCCTGCGGCGGAGCGCGGCTGCACGCGCAGGCGGCAAATACTCCGAATGCCCCGGCCCCCTCGACCTCTTCGGATACGTCAACCGCGTCCGCTTCGAGCACAGGCTCAACTGCCTCAAGCGGCGGGAGCACAACTGGTTCAGGCACTGCGACCGGTTCAGCATCGTCGTCCTCCACGACCACGACTGCCAGCTTGTCCACTTCAACGCAGCTGCTCACGAATCCGAGCTCGGCGCAGAATCCTTACTACGGCAGCGTGACCATGGGCACCGTATCGCCGGAGACGCTGCAGCTTTCGCTCGACGATGCGATCCAGCGCGGCATCCAGGCGAATCTTGCGATCACCCAGGCACGCATCCAGCAGCAGCAGTCGGACGCGCAACGGCTGGAGTCGCTCAATTCCCTGTTGCCCGATGTGAAGGCAGAGGCGTCCACGGGAGCGCACCAGTACAACCTGGCGGCGTTCGGGTTCAGTCCCAGCCTGCTGTCCAAGTTCGCTCCGCTCTTTCCCGGTGTGAATTTGGCAAGCTTCAGCACCATTGTGAAAGTGGATGTCACCAAGGCAGATGCCGCGCTGGATTGGAACGTAGTGGATCTGGCCGCCTATACCCGGTATCGCTCGGCAAAGGAAAGCCTGAAGGCTGCCTATTACAGCACACAGTCCTCGCGCGGGCTGGTGGTGCTGAATGTCGGCAACCAGTATTTACAGACGCTGGCGGATCAATCGCAGATTGACAGCGCGGAGATGCTGCTTCGCGCCGATGACGTTCTGCTACAGCAGGCGGCGGCAGAGCACGAAGCGGGCACGGCGGCCCGGCTGGATGAGTTGCGCGCACGCGTGCAATACCAGACGCAGCAGCAGAAGGTGATTGCCGCGCAAAACGCATTTGAGAAGGACAAAATCCTGCTGAAGCGCGAAATCGGCGTGCCGGTGGAGCAGGCGATCCAACTGACCGACACCTCGCCGTACGCGGACCTGGAGCAGATGCCGATCGAAGACGCACGTCATCTCGCCTATCAGAGCCGGCAGGACTACCAGGGCATGCAGCGGCAGTTGAGCGCGGCACAGCTTTCGCGTTCCGCGGCACGCTACGAGCGGCTGCCCACGCTAAAGGCAAGCGGCAATTACGGCGTCACCGGATTGACCCACGGTCTCTACCACGGCACGTTTGTCGCGGCGGGCGAGCTGCAACTGCCGCTGTTCAAAGAGGCGCAGTTCCGGGGCGATGCGGATGTGGCCCAATCGCAGCAGAACGACGCGTTGAACCGGCTGGGCGACCTGAAACAGCAGATCGATCAACAGCTTCGCGACAGCATGCTGGACTTGAACTCGTCACAGGCGCTGGTGCGCGTCTCGCAGCAGAACGTGGACCTGGCGACGCGCGCGCTTTCCGACGCGAACG
>DASXGY010000423.1:0-3503 GCA_036488835.1 Acidobacteriaceae bacterium | reverse complement strand
CGGCACTGCCTACTTCTTGCCGCCGGCTTTGGCAGCGTCGCCGCCTGCCTCCTCCGTCTCCTGCTTGCCCTTCTTCACCACTTCCGGCTCAGCCGGTGCCACAGCAGCGGCCACCGCATCGGGTTCTGCCACCACTTCTTCCTTGATCACGGTCACGTGCGCGACGGTCGCATCCTCATCAGTGATGAACTTGAACTTGCCGCCGTGCGGCAGGTCGGACACGCGGACGACGTCGTGCAGCTTCATCCCGGTCACATCAAGCGTGATGTGCGGCGGAATGTCTCCCGGCAGGCACTCGATCTCCACCTCGCGCAGCACCTGATCCAGCAGGCCGCCCTCGGTCTTCACTCCCACCGGAATGCCTTCCAGGTGGATCGGCACTTCGACCACCATCGCCTTGTCCATCGCGATGCGCTTCAGGTCGATGTGCAGCAGACTGCCCTTAATGGGCTCGTATTGCCAGTCCACGATCATCGCCTTGACGCGCGCGCTACCCTTCACGTCCACGTCGAAGATGGTGTTGTGTCCGGAGTCCGAGTGCAGGATGCGCAGGATCTGCTTGGGATCGAGCTCGATCGCGATCGACGGCTCCTTGGCGCCGTAGATCACTGCGGGAATCTTTCCCGCCACGCGCACCCGCCGCGCCGCGTTCTTGTTGAACTTGCCCTCGCGGGTTACCGCCGTTACCAGTTCTGTGCTTGCCATTGTTCCGTTTTCCTTTCGGTCATGGAGAGCGACGGTGAAGCCGCTCTCTACTCCCTTTTCTGCTGCTTAGTTAAAGAGCGAGCTCACGCTCGTCTCCATGTGAATGCTCTCAATGGCCGCGCCCAGCAGGCCGGCAATCGACAGCACCTTGATCTTGTCCACCGCCTTCGCCTCTTCGCACAGCGGAATAGAGTTGGTCACCACCAGCTCCTTGATGCGCGAGCTGGCAATGCGCTCGATGGCCGGCCCGGAAAGCACCGGATGCGACGCACACGCGTAGACTTCGGTCGCGCCTTCGTCGAGCAGCGCATGCGCGGTCTTCACCAGTGTGCCCGCCGTGTCCACGATGTCGTCGATGATCAGGCAGGTGCGCCCTTCTACATCGCCGATCACGTTCATCACCTCTGTCACGTTGATGTCGGTACGCCGCTTGTCCACAATCGCCAGCGGCGCGCCCATCTTGGTGGCAAAGAAGCGCGCGCGTTCCACGCCGCCCGCATCCGGCGAGACGACCGTCAGGTTGGGCAGATTTTTTTTGCTGAAGTAGCCCACCATCACCGGGCTGGCGAACAGGTGATCGACCGGAATGTTGAAGAAGCCCTGAATCTGCGCCGCATGCAGGTCCATGAAGAGCGCGCGGTTGGTGCCGGCCGTGGTCAGCAGGTCGGCCACCAGCTTGGACGAGATGGCGACGCGCGGGCGGTCCTTGCGGTCCTGGCGGGCGTAGCCGTAATACGGCACCACCGTCGTGATGCGGCCGGCGGAGGCGCGCTTCAGCGCGTCGATCATGATCAGCAGCTCCACCAGGTTCGAGTCCACCGGATTGCACGTCGGCTGCACAACGAAAACATCCACGCCACGCACATTCTCCAGAAGCTGAAAGTAGATCTCGCCATCGGCAAAGCGCTGGATCTTGGTCTCACCCAGCGGCACGCCGATCTGCTTGCAGATCTCTTCGGCAAGCTGCCGGTTCGCCGATCCGGCAAAGATCTTGAAGCGCTTGTCCTCGCTCAAGCCGCGGTTGCGCTTGCGCTCCGGGGCAGGCTGAAAGTTGTTGCTGCTCGCCGTTTCCGGCTCGATTTCCGTCGCCACTGCCGTCTCTTGCTTCATCACGTGTCTCCCAAGCTGGTTTGCGTTGGTGAACTGCGCTGGTGAACAAAATGGACGCTCGCGCCGCGGCTTGACCTGCATCCGCGGCAGACGCTCCGGGGCACGATGCACCGGAACAGAGTGGCTGGGCGACTAGGATTCGAACCTAGACAAAGTGCTCCAAAGGCACTTGACCTACCATTAGTCGATCGCCCAACAGGCTGCTGGCGTAGAGGCGGGTTACTGCTTCCAGACACGCTGCCAGCAGTTTCGCCGAACAGCGATTTATTCCACCCACATCGTGCGCCAATACTGCTCGCGAGGCAAGGTTTCAGTCCGCAGCGCCACAATGCCGCGATCCCGAAGACGCCCTGCCGCCCGATCTGCCGCTTCGCCGCTCGCATACAGCCCAAACAGGGCCGAACCCGAGCCTGAAAGCGCAGCATAAATCGCCGCATCCCCGGACGGATCGAAATCAGCCTGGCCGGAGGCTCGAAGCACACGCACAATGTCTGCAAGAGAGGGATACTGCGCAAAGACGACCTCTTCGAAGTCGTTTGCCATCCCGGTGCGGACAAGCGCGAGAAGCGGAGTCTCGGCCAGGTCTCCCTTGTGGGCCACATCCGCCTCGGAAGTTCCTTCCGAAACGGCCGCCCTGGAGACACCGGAGGAGTGCGGCTGACCCCATGCTGCGGAGAAAGACCGACTCAACCTTTCAAGTCTATCGGCTGAGGCCGCGGGGGTCAATGCGGAATGCCGCGCATCCCATTCCCGAAAAGCCGCAGGCGTGGACACGCCAAGCTCCGGCACGGCCACCACGCAGGGCATCGCCGGCAGGTCCGGCACCGGTGAAACCAATTCACCCCGCCCCAATCCCAGCACCGCGCCGCCCATCAGGAACAGCGGGACATCCGACCCGACTTCGGCGGCCACGCGCATCCGCTCATCCGCGCTTAATGCGACACCCAACTCCCGCTCCAACCCCAACAGCGCCGCCGCCGCATTCGCTGATCCCGCCCCCAGACCGCCCTGCACCGGCAGCCGCTTCTCGATGTGGATCGCGACTTCAGCCGCCACATCCATCCGCGCCAGCGCCCGCTCCACCATCTTCCACGCGGTATTGCGCGCGTCGCTGGGCACGCGCTCGTCGTTCGAGGTCAGAGTGATCCGCGTCGCTTGAGCACGCCGCGCCGCCACCGTCACCAGATCATGCAGTGCAATCGTCTGGTAGACGGTCGCGAGCGCATGGAAACCATCCGGCCGCGCCAGACCAATCGCCAATCCCAGGTTGATCTTCGCAAACGAGCGCAGCGTCGCAGACATGCCTTCGTCATTCTAAGCAGTCACCATTCAATGAGGTTGTCATCCTGAGCGAAGGGAAGGACCTGCGATCGGGCCCGCAGCCCCATTTCGACGATCGAACCGCCGCAAATTCCGACGTGAGCGACCAAAGGAAGCGAACCCCACAACCCGCGCCGCAGGCGCCTTTGCCCGGACGGCCAGTCCCGCTACACTCCTCCCATGCCGAGCCAGTCTGGTGTTCCCCTCGCCGCCCTGCTCCTCGTGTCTTTTGCCGTCGCCACCTGCGCCATCGCGCAGGACGAGTCCCCCGTCACTGCCGACCACGCCATGGTGGTCAGCGTGCACCACGATGCCACCGATGCCGGCGTCGCCATCCTGAAGCACGGCGGCAATGCGGTGGACGCGGC
>DASXGY010000404.1:0-5652 GCA_036488835.1 Acidobacteriaceae bacterium | reverse complement strand
GAGGCCTTCGCTGCGGAGTGCAGAAGTGAGCGCGGTGAGCCGCGGCGCATGGAACGGCTGACCTTCATAGACCGCGAGTACGCGATGGAGCGGGCCGAGCAGCGGCGCGATCTGGAGCACGTCCACGGCCGCTCGTTTGACTGCGCTGATGAAACGCGTGGTGAGCGCGGCATTGAGGACGGTGAAGAGTAGCAACCAAGTGAAGGTGCTGGTGGCGAACCAATAGAAAAGACTGGCCAGCCAGAGCAGCGCGAGGGGAGGGGCGGCGTAGAGCAGCCAGCCGGGCACGGTGGTTTCGCTGGATTCCGCCCACGCGGTGAGTGCCTCCGGTGTGCCTTCGTGCACGGCGTCGGCGGCGAGCGCGAGCTGTTCGCGCAGGTCGAGGCGCGGGGCGAGTTCGCGGAGGGCTGCCTGGCGTTGAGCAATTTCGTCGGGGGCCGCTGGATGCAACAGCCAGTCTGCGAGCATGTGCTGGCCGGGCGCGCTGGCTGCCTGCGAGATCAGCTCGTACAGGCTGCCGGTGCCGAAGAGATCGAGGTCGCGTGCGTAGAGATGTTTGGTATCGAGAAAACGCTGACCAGTGTCGCCCTGTCCCGCCCATTGATCGTCGAGTCGCGCGAGGCCACTCCGATAGAACGCTTCGAGCCGGGTGGATTCCTTGAGGATGCGCAGCAGGCGTTCGTGGGCAATCCATAGGGCTGCGAACGCGAGTGCAGGAATGAGCGCCCAGGCGAGAAGAGTCGGATACACACGCGCCAGCCAGATGGCGCAGGCGACGGCCGCGACCGCGACCGCGAGTTTGCTGAAGCCGAAGAGCCGGTCGCGATGCCGCAGCCGCGTCCGGTCTGCTTCGAGCGCGGTAAGCCGCTCGGTATAGACGCCGCGTGCGTCCGGGTTCACGCTCCGCGGGTCTGGATCCGCGCTCCTCAGGCTTGGATCGGAGCTCCGCGGGTCTGGACTCGACGCGCTCAAGCAGGCTGCGGCGCCTCCGCGCTCGCGGTTGGTGCGCTGATGGATGCGGCAGATTGCAGGCGGCGCACGACGCGCTCGCGGCCGAGTGCGAGCATGACGGCGAAGAGCGAGGGCGCGACCGCCTGTCCGGTGAGCGCGACGCGCGCCCCGTTGATGAGCACGGCCGCCTTGACGCCCTTCTCGTCAGCAAAGGCACGCAGCAATTGCTCGGCAGATGCTTCCGTGAACTCCGGCGCCGAGGCATAGCGGCCGCCAAGCTCGACCAGCAGGTCGCGGGTGGTGGAGTCCTTCAGGAATTTCGTGACTGCCCCGGGATCGAAGGTGAAATGGTCGCTGAAGTAGGCACAAAAAGCGGTAGCGAAGTCGGTGAGGCTACGGGCGCGCGGCTTGATGAGATCGATGGCGGCGAGGACATCGGACTGGCTGCGCTGGGGAATGAAGCCATTCTTGCCCCACTCGCTTTGGATCAGCGGCAAGAGCTCCTGCGCGCTGGAACGGCGAATCCACTCGGTATTGAACCAGGCGAGCTTGTCGTTGTCGAAGACGGCATTCGATTTTGAGATGCCTTCGAGCGAGAAGAGCCGGATCAGCTCGTCGGAGCTGAAGAGTTCACGGTCGCGGCCATCGGCGTCCTTGCCCGCCGCGCCGGGCGACCAGCCGAGCAGCGTGAGGAAGTTGCGGAAGGCCTCGGGCATGATGCCCATCTCCTTGTACGAGGTGACGGAAGTGGCGCCGTGGCGCTTGGAGAGCCGTGTCTTGTCAGGGCCGAGGATGAGCGGCACGTGCGCGAAGATGGGCAGCGGGGCGCCGAGCGCCTGGTATTGGAGAACTTGTTTTGGGGTGTTCGAGATGTGGTCCGCGCCGCGGATGATGTGGGTGAGCCGCATGTCAAGATCGTCGGCCACGACGGAGAGGTGATAGGTTGGGATGCCATCCGAGCGGAGCAGCACGAAGTCTTCAAGCTCGCTGTTCGCGAACTCAACGCGGCCCACAACAGCATCGTCGAATGCGGTGACGCCACCCTCGGGGACGCGGAAGCGGATGGCGGCAGGCTGGCCCGCGGCGCGACGCGCCGTCGCATCTGCAGGCGCGATGATGCTGCAGCGCCGGTCGTACATGGGGGGCTTGCCGGCCTCCGAAGCAACCTTGCGGCGATGCTCCAGATCTTCTTTGGTGCAGAAGCAGGGATAAGCATGGCCTCCGTCGAGCAGCTTCTGCGCGGTGGCCTTGTAGAGATCGAGGCGCTTCGACTGGTAGAAAGGGCCCTCGTCCCAGTTGAGGCCCAGCCAGCTCATGCCTTCGAGGATGCCCTCGACCATGGCTTCAGAGGAGCGCTCGAAGTCGGTATCTTCAATGCGCAGGATGAAGGCTCCGCCGGTGTGGCGCGCGAAGAGCCAGTTGAAGAGGGCGGTGCGTGCTCCACCGACGTGGAGATAACCGGTAGGGGAGGGGGCAAAACGGACGCGGGGGCTTTCAGAAGTTGAGGGCATAGACGATCTGGAATGATGCTAGAACAATTTCTGAGATGGCGGGCGCTGCGGCCCGGTGGAGGAATGACGATGACGGAGATCGAGTTCACCGTGCCGCCCGGATGCAATCTCAGCGGCGCGGCTGCTTTGATCGAGAAGGCGTGCCTCGGATGTGGTCTGCGAGTCTCCACGCGGGCAACGCTGCAAAGCTACCCTGGATGCATCCATTGGCACGTGAAACGCGGCATACAGGCGGGGACGCTTGAGCTGACGCTATGGGAGGCGAAGCGGCGGGTGTGGGCGAGTGTGCAGGATGGCCGGCGTGCGGCGTGGATCGACGAAGCTCTGCCACAAGTGAAGGATGCTGTAGAGACGGCATTGCGCATTGCCATCTCCTGAGGAGTTACGGCGAGCTAACTGCGCGGATCGTTTGGATTGACGGGTGGCGGCGCAGCGGGCGGGTAGGCGGCAGGCGGATAGGCAGGCGGGTACGCCGTTGGAGGATAGCCGGCGCTGAGCTGCGGGAGCGGTGCCACCTTCCACTGCGCGAAGGCGAGGACGTACAGCAGAATCAGCCCACCAAACGGAATCAGAATCAGGAGGCAGAGCCAGGGGGTGAAGCCGGCCTTCTTACAGATCTGCCACAAGGGAATGATCACGATCGCGAGAAAGAAGAGGCCAACGCCGAAGAAGAGCGGCATCAAGTAGGCGAGGTGCGGATCGATACCGATGCTGTTCGGATCCATAAGGGTTCCTTCCCGAGGCGAGGATGAGGCGAGGATACCGGCAAGCCGGTACGGAGACAACACAAATGCCGTAGCGATCTAGATATCGCCGCGGTCGATATCCAGCGGGAAGATGGATTTCAGCACGATCACGAGGAGTCCCAGTACGTTGGCAGTCGCAGTGCCCAGCAGTGCGATGAGCACGGAATCGGAGAGCCGGCCGTGTTGCAGCTCCTCGCGGAGAATGATGCAGCCCACGAAGACCAGCCACGCGACAGTGAGCGCGAAGAGGCTGGGGACGAGCCAGCGGCGGAAGGCGAGAAACTGCGCCTTGCGCGCATCGTCAAACTGATCGTTCTCCGCGGTAGCCAGCTCGGCGGCCCGGGCTACGCTCGCGACGCGCGGCGCAAAGGCCGCGGCGCTGGTATCCGCGATCTTTTCCGGGTCGGGACCTGGCTCCGGCACCGGCGGGACGGCGCTCATGCGGCCACCGGTTTCAGGACAGACTTGAACCAGGCGGCGATGTCGCCGTCTGGAATGGGCACATATCGCTTACCGGAATTCTCGCTCCAGACATGCGCCCAGGGTGTGCCGTCGGCATGGGTCATCATGGAAAGCTGGATGCCGGAGTAACCACCGTACTGCTCGAGGATGCGACGCAGGATGCGGTCGGCGTAGTCCATATCCGGATCGCTCGCAGGCATGGTGTAGCGCCGCAGCGTCAGCTTGCCGCCATCGATGCCGAAGTAGCGCGCCGGCTCGGTGATGGGCTGTGCGCCAAACTGGCGGAAGGCGCGGTAGACATCCGGCAGCACCGGTCCGTATTGCCACGCTTCTACGGAGCGATCGAGCAGCGGCTTGCCGGTGAGCGCCAGATGCCAGCCGTGCGCGTAATAGAGCAGCTTCTGCACCTTCATGGGATCGAGTGGGAGCTGGCGCTCGCGGGCAAGCTCAAGCAAACGATTGGCAACAGCGCGGGGGTCAAAGGGCATGGCGGCAGATCCCTTTCGCAGTCCTCTTGCTAGGCGAGTATAGAGCGGCCGACCCGCGCTTTCCTATCACGCCGGACTGGGCAGTTTGTGTTGCTGCTCCTGCTGGGCCTTCAGGTCGCGCAGCAGATCCTCAATTTGATCCTCGCGCTCCATCGCGGCGAAGCGCTCTTCGAGCTCCGCTTCGCTCATCTCTCCTCTATCGAGATTCGTGCCTGTCTCGGCGACAAGCATGGCCTGCCGTGCGTGGCCCGCCGCCGCGGCCTGGTCGATGCGCCCGCGGACGCGCGCGATGGTGCCTGAGACGTTTGTTGACGCGCTGGGCCCGTTGCCGGTCAGCTTCTGGCTGGCGCGAGCGCGGCGGTGCTCCACCGCGAGCAGCTCGCAGCGCGACTGTGTCTCCTGGAGCCGCTGCTGCAGCCGGCTGAGCGCGGTGCGCAGCGTTGCCGTTTCGGCGCGCTGATCGCCAAGCTGCTGGGCGAAGCTGGCAGCCATCTGCTGGTGGCTGAGCTGCTGGCGCAGCGCGGCGCGCGCCAGGTCGTCCTGTTGGCGCGTGACGGCGAGGGCCGCCTTGCGCTGCCAGTTGCCGGCGGACTCCTCGTGCTCGGATTGCTTCTTTTCGAGCAGATGCTGATCGGCAAGCGCGATGGCGACCTGCGTCTTCACCTGCAAGAGCTGGTTCTCCATATCCAGGATGAGCTGGCGCAGCATCTTCTGCGGGTCTTCCGCGCGGTCAATCAGGTCGTTCAGGTTGGCGCGGAGTAGAGTTGCAACGCGTTCCAGCAGTGCCATGACGTGACTCCTTTGCTGTTCGATGCGGGTTGAAGCAGGTGGTCCCGGCCGAATCCGGGACCACTTTCTGGTTAGCTGTTGTTCACTGTGCCGTTGGGGCGAGCGCGCATGCTCTTCACGTTCGCCATCAGCTCATGCATGTCCATGCCGGAGAGCGCTTCGAAGAGCGCCGGCACCTGTGCCGCGATCTTCGTCAGGTCACCGGTCAGCTTGTTGGCGCCGACGGAGCCCTCGCCGCCGGTAGAGACGATGGTGATTTTGTCCACCTTGCTGAGTGGCTCGGACATGGCGCGGACGACCTCGGGCATGCTGCTGATGAGGCGATCGACCACGGCGGCCTGCGACCACTCCTGATAGGCCTCGGCCTTTACGTTCATCGCCTTTGCCTCGGCCTCGCCCTTCTGGAAGATGACAGCGGCCTCGGCTTCACCCTGCGCGCGGATCGCCGATGCGCGGCCTTCGGCTTCGATGGTGAGGCGCGCCTTCTCCGCGGCGGCGAGGTTCTCGATGCGCTGGCGCTCGATCTCCGCCTGTTTCAGCACGGTGGCGATCAGCTCCTTCTCGTGGCGCAGAATCTCGGCTTCCTGCACCTTGATCTGCTGCTCCTTCTCGATCTGCTGCACCTTCACCTGTTCGGTGATCACCTGCTGCTGCATCACGTTGGTCTGAATCTCGTAGGCCTTGTCCGCCTGCGCCTCCTGCTTG
>DASXGY010000397.1:0-2361 GCA_036488835.1 Acidobacteriaceae bacterium | reverse complement strand
TTGCCGCGCGACTTCGACATCTTGTTCTGGTCGAAGAGCAGCCAGCCGTGCGCGAAGATCGACCTGGGCAGGGGTAGACCGGCGGCCATCAGGAACGCGGGCCAGTAGACGCAGTGGAAGCGCGAGATCTCCTTGCCGATGATGTGCAGCGGCGCGCCCTCCGCGCGCAGAGCCTCTCCAGCCCAGAAGCGCTGGTAGAGCGAGTCATCGTCCGAGCCCCAGCCGAGCGCGGTGATGTAGTTGGCGAGCGCGTCCATCCACACGTAGACGACGTGCTTCTCGTCGCCGGGCACTGGGATGCCCCAGGAAAAGCTGGTGCGGCTGATGGAGAGATCGCGCAGGCCGCTGCGCACGAAGGAGATCACCTCGTTGCGGCGCGTGTCGGGCCGGATGAAATCGGGTTGCTCCTCGTAAAGCTCGAGCAGTTTGCGCTCGAATGCGGAGAGCTTGAAGAAGTAGTTCTCTTCCGTCACCGTCTCGGTGATGCGGCCGCAGTCCGGGCAGGGTTCGCCGGGGCCAACATCCACCCAGGCCTCGTCGGTGACGCAATATTGGCCGGTGTAGAAGCCCTTGTAGATGTAGCCGCGCTGCTGGAGCAGCGTGAAGAGGCGCTGCACGCTCTGCTTGTGCCGCGGCTCGGTGGTCCGGATGAAGTCGGTGTAGCTGAGGCCGAGCTTGTCCCACAGCGCGCGGAACTCCGCGGCCATCTTGTCTACGAACTCCTGCGGGGTGCAGTTCATCGCTTTGGCGGAGCGCTGGATCTTCTGCCCATGCTCGTCGGTGCCGGTGAGGAAGAAGACGTCGAAGCCCTGCGCACGCTTGTAGCGGGCGATGGTGTCGGTGACGATGGTGGAGTACGCGGTGCCAAGGTGCGGCCGCGCGTTGACGTAGTAGATCGGCGTTGTCAGATAGTAGGGTGGGCGTTCAGGCATCAGCAGGCTGGACTTTCCGGCTCTTTAGGGGCGGCGCGACTACGTTTTATCTTAGGTGTGTCAAAGTAGTGCGTCAAACCAGCAGCATTCATGTGCTCTGCTAAAATCGGCAATAAAATCAAGGCTTTTGCGGCCCTTCCTTGTCGCTGCTGACGTGGGCCGCAGCCGCAAGGATCCTCCACTGTACCGACACATGCAACAAGTTCTGCGCGAGCGACTGCGCAGCATCGTGCGCGAACGCTACGGCGATGCGGCCGCGCCGGTGGCTGGCGGGACGAATAGCGCCGCCGGCCAGATCAACGCCGGCCAGATCAACATAGAACAGCCGCCACAGGTGGCGCTGGGCGATTACGCGACGCCGGTGGCCTTTGAGCTGGCGCGTCCGTTGCGCCGCGCGCCGAAACAGATCGCCGCGGAGCTACTGGAGTCGTTGAATGCGCAGCCGCTGCCCGGCTTTGCCAGTTTTGAGGTGGCCGGCGGGGGCTACCTGAATGCCCGGCTCGACCGGGGCGCGGCGCTGACGGCGATTGCCAAGGCCCAGGAAGACTCCAGCTTCGGCGTGGGCATCCACTCGCTGGTGGAGCACACCAGCATCAACCCGAACAAGGCGGCGCACGTCGGACATCTGCGCAACGCCATCCTGGGCGATACGTTTGTGAGGCTGCTGAGGGCTGCCGGCCAGCGCGTGGCGGTGCAGAACTACATCGACAACACCGGCGTGCAGGTGGCGGATGTGGTGGTCGGCCTGATGCACCTGGAGAACCTTTCAGGGGAGCAGATCGCGACGCTCTTTCGCGAGCTTGCGGCGCGCCACGAGCGGCTGGACTACTACTGCTGGGATGTGTACGCGAAGGTGTCTGCCTGGTACGACGCAGGCGACGACTCGGAAGAGAAGGCGAATCGCCGCGCGCTGCGGTTGGGAACGCTGCACGCAATTGAGGCAGGCGGGAATGAAATTGCCGCAGCAGCAGATACGATTTCAACCGCGGTGCTGCGGCGGCATCTTGAAACCATGCAGCGGCTGGACATTCAATACGACTTTTTGCCGCGGGAGAGCGAGATCCTGCACCTGCACTTCTGGGAACTGGCCTTTGCGCAATTGAAAGAACGCGGTGTGCTGTATCTCGAGAACGAAGGAAAGAACAAGGGTTGCTGGGTGATGCGGCGCGCTGGTACGGAAGGCGTGATCAGTGAGGCACCGGACGAAGACGCGAAGGTGATCGTACGCTCCAACGGCACCGTGACCTATGTCGGCAAGGACATCGCCTATCACCTCTGGAAGTTCGGTCTGCTGGGGCGCGATTTCGGCTATCGGCGGTTCTTCGAATATCCCGATCACACCTGTTGGATCTCCACGGAGCATGGCGAGCCGGAACATCCGCACTTTGGCGGGGCGCAGGCGATCTACAACGTCATCGATTCGCGGCAG
>DASXGY010000391.1:0-6587 GCA_036488835.1 Acidobacteriaceae bacterium | reverse complement strand
ACTCAAGTGCCATTCGTAATTGATTTGTATGACTTTCAGTACGGTTGCGGAGGATAGACGCATGCATTTACGTCCGTTGCATTCTCTGAGCCGGATTCTGCTCGTAACTTGCGCGGTAGGCCTGGGAACAACGGCTCTCTTTGCGCAGGACACGACAAATTCGCCGTCGACGCCGACTCCGAATTCAACGCAGACTCCGCCTCAGCCCACTCAGGATCAGTCGTCGAGCAGCGCTCCGGCGGCTGCGCCTGCCGCCCCTGCCCCTGCAACAACTGCTCCGCAGGCTCCCTATGCCTCGCGGATCGACATCTTTGCCGGTTATTCGTATCTGGCGCCGCATGGCTCGGTCACTATTCCCGGCGGCAACCTCGTCGGCATCAATGGCCCGGTCACCTACTCTTCTATCGACTACGGCGCTATCGGAAGCGGTACCTACTTCTTCAATCGCTACGTGGGCGCTCAGGCTGAGGTCAGTGTTCATCCCGACGGTAATAACGATGGTGCCACGGTGGCTTCGGGCGGCATTGTGTTCCGTTATCCGACGGAAGACATTACTCCGTTTGTCCACTTCGAAGGCGGCGCGGTTCGTCTGGGCGGTCCCTTCAAGCAGCCATACACCTGGGGTCCGGCACTCACGGCTGGAGGCGGTCTCGACTACGGAATCGGCCACCACTTCGCCGTCCGTGTCTTCCAGGCCGACTATCAGTATTACCACGTGGATTTTGGTCCGCAGAACCCGTTTCCGACCGGGGGCCGCGCCAATCTCAATGTGGTCCGCCTGAGCGCTGGTCTGGTCTATCGCATGGGCAGCATTACGCCGCCTCCGCCAGTCACCTACCAGTGCGCTGCGAGTCCGGCGTCGGTCTATCCCGGCGATCCCGTCACCATCACCGGCACCCCGACCAACCTGAACCCGAAGAAGAACCCGACCTACACCTGGACGGGTAACAACGGCGTGAAGGTGACCGGGGACAACACGACGGGCAATGTAGACACCAATGGCCTGAACCCTGGCAGCTACACGGTTACCGGCCATGTTTCGCAGGGACAGAAGGCCGGCATGTTCGCCGACTGCACTGCGAACTTCGAGGTCAAGCAGTTCGAGCCGCCGACCATCAGCTGCTCGGCGAATCCGACCACGCTCAAGCCGGGTGACAGCTCGACGATCACTGCACAAGGCGTAAGCCCGCAGAACCGTCCGCTGACCTACACCTACTCCACCTCTGCTGGCCAGATCAACGGCAGCAACAACACTGCGACCCTAAACACATCTGGCGCGCCGGCCGGTCCGATCACCGTGACCTGCAACGTGGCAGATGACAAGGGACAGACGGCCTCGACCACGACTTCGGTCAACATCGAGCAGCCGCCACCGCCGCCGCAGCCCAAGACGCAGACGCTCTGCTCGATCAACTTCGATCGTGACAAGCGCCGTCCGAGCCGCGTCGACAACGAAGCCAAGGCCTGCCTGGATGACGTAGCCCTCAACCTGCAGCGTCAGTCGGATGCGACTGCTGTTGTGGTTGGCGACTCGGCGACAGGCGAGAAACAGGGTCCGAAGCTGGCAGCGCAGCGCGCCGTCAACACCAAGGACTACCTGGTT
Source organism: Acidobacteriaceae bacterium (assembly GCA_036488835.1). Taxonomy (GTDB): domain Bacteria; phylum Acidobacteriota; class Terriglobia; order Terriglobales; family Acidobacteriaceae; genus KBS-83. The sequence continues at coordinate 4,984 of DASXGY010000391.1, read as the reverse complement.
AAGGAGAAGGGCATCGATGCCTCCCGTATCCAGGTTCGGACTGGCAGCGAGGCTGGCAAGCAGGAACAGAACTACCTGGTTCCGGCTGGCGCCAACTTCGACAACGATGTGCAGGGTACAACCCAGGTGAACGAGGACAGCGTGCGGCCCCAAGCCCGCTCTGGCCGCGGCGCCCACCATGCACGTCACAAGAAGGCTGCCGCTAACCAGTAGGCGTTCTTCCGCACAAAGGGCTGACCGGATCTCCGGTCAGCCCTTTTTTCTTGCTGGCGACAGCATCGCACCGTCCGGGCCCTGTCGTTTCTGTCGTAAAAAGGCAACATAGCGACGCTCGACCGCTGCTAATTACAGCAGACATTCTCTGGTCATCTGCCCTATGCTCACCTTGGTACGGGGCCTTTTCGTGTGATTGCCAGCCTTCTTACGCCCCGTTACCCTTGCAACAACAGTTTTCCCAAAAGAGGTCGTGCCGTTCCGATGAATCGTCGTCTCGCGTCTTTGCTCCTGCTCTCTGCCTGTTCGCTTCCCCTTCTTGCGCTGCCCCCGCAGGCGGCGACCAATGCGAATCCCGTCTCCACCGCGTGGGTTCCCGTGGGTCCGGATGGTGGCGATGCGCGCAGCTTCGCGGCCGATCCCTCGGACAGCCACCACCTCTATCTGGGCACGACCAATAGCTGGCTCTACGAGAGCCGCGACGATGGCGCCTCCTGGCACCGGCTTACCAAGCTTTCGCCAAAAGACGACCTGATCCTCGACAACATCGTCGTGGACGAATCGGATGCGAAGACGATCTACGTTGCCGCATGGGTCGTAGACCATCCGGATGGCGGCTTCTTTATCAGCCACGATGCAGGCAAGACCTGGAGCAAGAGTCCCGCGATGGAGGGGCAATCGATTCGTGCGCTCGCACAGGCGCCATCGAATCCCAAAATGCTGGTGGTCGGCACGTTGAAGGGCGTCTTCCGCAGCGAAGACGGCGGTCAGCACTGGGACCAGATCAGCCCGGCGAACAGCGCTGAGCTGCATGAGGTGGAGTCGATCGCGATCGATCCCAAGGACCCGAAGACAATTTACGCCGGCACCTGGCACCTTCCCTGGAAGACCACGGACGGCGGCGCGAACTGGCACAACATCAAGCAAGGGCTCATCGACGACTCGGATGTATTTTCCATCATCATCGATTCCACAACGCCGCAGACGGTCTATACCAGCGCCTGCTCGGGCATCTACAAGAGCGATAACGGCGGCGAACTCTACCACAAGATCCAGGGCATCCCGTCCACCGCACGCCGCACGCGCGTGCTGATGCAGGATCCGGTGGACCACTCCATTGTTTACGCCGGAACGACCGAGGGGCTCTATCGCACCACTTCGGCGGGAACCAACTGGTCGCGGCTGATCGGCCCGGATGTGATCATCAACGACGTGTATGTCGACCCGAAGGACCACAGGCATGTTCTGCTGGCCACGGATCGCAGCGGCGTGCTGCTGAGCAACGACGAAGCCGTCAGCTTTGCCGGGTCCAACCAAGGCTTCTCCCAGCGGCAGGTGGTCGCGCTGGCGAAGGATGTGAAGGATCCGAACCGCCTCTATGCAGGCGTGGTGAATGACAAGATGTATGGCGGCGTCTTCACCTCTGGTGACAACGGCAAAACCTGGCAGCAACAGAGTCAGGGACTGGATGGCCGCGATGTTTTCAGCCTTGGCGAGAGCCCGGACGGTACGTTGCTGGCAGGGACCGGTCACGGCATATTCGTATGGCAGGATGGCCGTTGGCAGACTGCGGGACACGTCGTGCAGATGGAAGAGAAGACGGTCTACACGCACCGCAAGGGCAAGAGGGTGAAGACGGTCGAGACCGTCGCGAAGCCTGCGGGAGATATGGATGGACGCGTCCACGGGTTCGATCTGACCAGCAGCGCCTGGTACGCGGCGACCTCCGCCGGTATATTTCAGAGCACAAATCAGGGCAAAGTGTGGACCGGTGGCCCGGTGTTGGGGCAGAGCGATTATCTGAGCGTGCACGCCCAGGGGGCCATTGTCCTGGCGACGCGACGCACCGGCATGGCAATTTCGCAGGACGGCGGCAAGACGTGGCAGCCAGAGCCGCTGCCTGGCAAGCTCACCACGATCCGTACCGGCACCATCGCGCCGGATGGGAGCATGTGGATCGGCGGACGCGAGGGGGTCTATTACAGCACAGACAATGGCGCCAACTGGACCTTCATGTCGACGCTGCCGATTTCCGATATCAGCGGCATCGAATACGAAGGCGATCTGAAGCGGATCGTCATTACGTCGTGGAGTTCTACCTGGGTCATGGCCGTGAACGACGCGGACAGGAGCTGGAAGTGGTGGGATGCGGGCTGGCACGTGCGCGGCGTTCGCTCCAATGGCGGCCGTTTGCTTGCGGCGTCGCTCTACAATGGCGTCGTCATGCAGCCGCAGGGCAACGTTTCAAAGACCGGCATTGGCGTCGGTGGAACCCAGTAGGGTTTTCCCTATACTGCGAGGAGCAGAGATCCACTTGGCGCGGCTTCCTTGACGAGACGGCCGCAAGAACGATCCCTTGACACTCGACGCTCACAGCAAAGACGCTCCGGACCTCTCGCGTATCGCATTGCGCGGCTTCGAGGCAAAGGATCTGTCTGAGCTTCTGCGGCTTGATGCACGCTGCTTTCCGCCGCTCATCTCCTACTCGCGCGCGGAGCTGCAATTCTTTGTGCGGCACCCCCGCAGCACCACCGTGGTCGCCGAATCGGACGGCCACATTGCCGGCTTCTGCGTGGTGGACTGGAAGCTGGAGTCCGGCCGCAAGGTCGGTCACTTCATCACTATCGATGTTGCGCCGGAGTTGCGCCGCAACGGCCTGGGACGACGCCTGATGCAGACGGGCGAGGCGAAGCTGGTGGAGATGGGTTGCGTGGCGATCACGCTCGAGGTCGCAGCCAACAACGCGGGGGCGCAAGCCTTCTACGAGCGTCTCGGATATCGGCAGACGGCATGGATCCCCGGCTACTACGCAGATGGGACGAATGGGCTTGTCATGCGCAAGGCCCTCGACTCTGATTGAATCAGTGAGGCGGCGCTGTTGCCGCTGGTGGCGGTACGGGCATTGCAGGAGCGCCGGCCGCATGCAGAGCGTTTCTCATCGCGGTGCGGGTTGCGTCTGTTGCCGGCCCGCTGACCCGGCTCAGTACGTGGCCCTTGCGATCGAGCAGGAGCAACACCACCTGCTTCTCCGATGGAATAGCAAGCTGGTGCTCAAAATTGTGCTTGTTCACGTAGAGGGGTAGGGTCGTCGGCCAGCGGCTTGAATCCGTTCCGCTGCGCATGGACGCATTCTGCCACCAGCGCGAGAGAAAATTCTTCTGCGAAAAGACCAGCGAAGTGTAGGAGGTCAGCGAGGGATCGCTTGCTCGCCATTGATCGATGATGCCGTTCCAGCTGTCGACATCCGGCTGCTGTGTCAGCTCGAAGTACAGAAGCAGCAGGTTGCGGTCGCCGTGAAGGTCCGCCGGCAGCGTCACGCGTTGCTTGCTCAGGGTATAGAAGCTGACCGTGGGGAAGACAGGAGGCTCCGCCGCGCGCACTGCCATCACAGTGGTGAGAGCGAGCAGAACGATCCGGGCTATCAGGGAACGCATGTCTCGACGAGGTCTCGCTGGATGAAGTAGTAGATAACGCGGAGAAGGGCTGCACCGCATGGTATCAGCAGCAGATGATGGGGCTGTAGTCGTTAGATGCTGCGGCGTATGATGAGTGTGTGAGCGTGGCCAGAACAATGAGGTCGAGCGGCGAGTTCCGCACCGAGGACGAGCGGCTTCGTCCCGTTGCAGACAAGGTCTTTGCGGGGCAGCGGTTGAGCTTCGACGATGGGCTGACGCTCTATCGCAGCGCGGACATCCTTGCAGTGGGCTGGCTGGCCAACTGGGTGCGCGAATCGCTGCATGGCAACATCACGTACTTCAACGTGAATCGGCACATCAATCCAACAAATGTCTGTGTTGCGGCCTGCCGCCTGTGCGCCTTTGGCCGTAAGAAGGACGATGCCGGCGCATACACGATGGCGCTCGAAGAAGCCTGGACAGCGGCCGCCACCGGCTATCACGAGGCGGTCACCGAGTTTCACATTGTCGGAGGCCTGCATCCGGATCTGCCCCTCGAATATTTTCTCGACTTGGTCAGCGGGTTGAAACAGCGTTTCCCGAAGGTGCATGTCAAGGCCTTCACCATGGTCGAAGTGTCGTTCCTCGCCAGGCGCGCGAAGATTTCGATTTCCGAAGTGCTGGTGAAGCTCAAGGATGCGGGCGTCGACTCCATGCCGGGCGGCGGTGCGGAGATCTTCTCCGACCGCGTCCGCCACATCATCTGCGACCACAAGATCGATGGTGGTGAATGGCTGGAGACGGCGCGCGCGGCGCACAAACTAGGTTTGCGCTCGAACGCGACAATGCTTTACGGCCACGTGGAGAACGATGAAGACCGCGTTGATCACATGCTGCGGCTGCGCGAGGTGCAGGACGATACCGGTGGCTTTCAGACGTTTATTCCACTCGCGTTTCACCCGGACAACACGGTGCTGCAGCATCTGCCGCGCACCACGGGGCTGACGGATCTACGGCAGATCGCCGTGGGACGCCTGCTGCTGGACAACTTTGCGCACATCAAGGCGTACTGGCAGATGATGACCGCGGGCATCGCTCAGGTCGCGCTGCGCTTTGGTGCAGATGATATCGACGGTACGGTGATCGAAGAGAAGATCTACCACGATGCTGGCGCGAGCACGCCGCAGGGCATGCGCCGCAGCGATCTGATACGGCTCATCCGCGAGGCCGGCCGAGAGCCATTCGAGCGCGACACGCTCTATCGTCCGGTCATTCGCACAGAAGAAAGCTTCACCGTCGCCGTCTAGAGCAGAATCAGCATAGGTATAACCGTCCAGCATCTGTGAGGCTGGATTTTTATTGATAAAAAATCCAGT
>DASXGY010000364.1:0-2108 GCA_036488835.1 Acidobacteriaceae bacterium | reverse complement strand
TTTAGTGTAAGCCCTCTCCGGGCGACACGGCGAAGAAGTGGTCGATGAGATAGTCGCGAAGTTCGATGTTGAAGCGGCGCGTGTTCCGGGTGGCGTCCTCGGCATCGGTGTTGTATACCGCGAGGTAGCCACGATGCGTGGCAGGGTCGAAGTTTATCTGGCTGCGGAAGCCGTTCTGCCATCCCGGGTGACCAATCAGACGCACGCCACCATCCGTATGAATAAAGAAGCTGGCAGCCACTGCATCTTTCGCGCCGGGTCGTGAGGCGAAGTCATCGTCCGGCGGGACAGTCAGGATGGGCCGCCACATCTCTTCGAGCGAAGTACGCTTGAGGATGCGATCGTATTCCGCCTGATGTGCGGGGTCGCCAAGCAGGAAGCGGAGGTAGCGCACCATGTCGGAGAGAGGTGCGTTGAGACCACCGTTCGCGCGCGTGATGCCGGTGTCGAAATCGAACGGATCTTCAGTCAGCTTGCCATCCTTGCGATCCCAACTATGCGAGCGATAGGGAAGCAAGGTCGCCGGACTGCGATCGTAGTAGCTGTGCGTCATGCCCAGCGGCCCCAGGACGTTCTTCAGCATGTAGACCTCGAAGCTGCCGCCGGAGAGCCTGGCGATGATCTCACCGAGGAAGACGACCGCGAGGTTGGAGTAGCGATACCGTGAGCCTGGCGGGAAATCCACGCTGGTGTACGGCAGCATGGCGACGATTTGCGACCACTGCGTCGGCTCGAAGGGCTGCCAACCTTCCGTGCGCCAGGGCCAGGTCGCGTCGCGAAAGCCATTGGTGTGCGACATGGCTTCACGGATGGTGATGGCCGAGATGGGACCGTAAGGATCGTGGACATCGTTGAGTTCGGGGATGTATTTCACCAGCGGATCGTCGAGCGAGAGCAGTCCACGGTCGCGCAACTGCATGATCGCGATGCCGGTGAATGTCTTGGTGACGGAGGCCCAGTGATAGGTGGTCTGCTCGTCGACCGGCGTCTGGGGTGTGAGGCTTTGCTGGCCGTAGGGCTGATTCAGCACCACGCGGCCGTTATCGATAAGCACCAGCGTGCTGCCCACAATGCCGTTGTGGTCAAGACCGGAGCGATAGAAGGCGCGAATGGCTGTGAGATCCGGCGTGGAAGAGTTGGCGCTAGCCGGTGTCGCGGACCGCTGTTGCGCATGCGTCGCAGGAAAGGCGACAAGCGTGACGACTATCAGCAATTGCGCAGCGCGCATCAGCGGACCTCGGCTTACAGGAAATCAGAGGAGCAAGAGTAGCGGCATTCTAGAGCATGGCGAGTGCTATGAAGCAGTAGCCGTTGCGGGTAGCACCTGGCGAACGACCTCGACGGCGAGTGCATAGCGCCCGAAGGGCGCGCTCACCTGCACTCCCTGCACCATCGGCCGTACCGCGCTCAGCATCTCCTGTGCGATGCGAATACCTTCGGCACGCGCTGCATCCGGAGTTTCGGTTGCTGCCATGCGAGCCGTGATCTCGTCCGGCATAGAGACGCGCAGATCGTTCTTCATGAACTCCGCATTGCGGAGACTGGTGAGTGGCCAGATGCCGGCGATGACGGGAATGCGGAAGCCTTCAATGCGCTTCAGAAACAGCTCCAGCAGACGCAGGTCGAAGACGGGCTGCGTGATGGCGTACTCGCCGCCGGCTTCGACTTTGTAGGCGAAGCGGCGGATCTCGTTCTCGATGTCCGGCACGCCGGGGTTGGCTGCGACGCCGAGGGTGAAGCCGGTGGATGCGCCGATGGGATTGCCGCCGATATCGAGGCCGTGATTCAGGCGGTTCACGACATTCACCAGCCCGATTGCGTCGACGTCGAAGACTGCTGTTGCGTCCGGATAGTTGCCGAGCTTTGGCGGATCGCCGGTGAGGCAGAGGATGTTGCGCAGGCCGAGCGACGAGGCGCCGAGCAGGTCAGACTGGATGGAGAGCAGGTTTCGGTCGCGACAGGTGTAATGCAGCACCGTCTCGATGCCGGTCTGCTGCTGGATCTGCAGGCACAAGCTCTGCGCGCTCATGCGTGCAGAGGCGCGCGGCGAGTCGGGGATGTTGATGGCGTGGATGCCGGTGCCGGCCAGCATGCGCGCACCCTCGATC
>DASXGY010000319.1:0-3594 GCA_036488835.1 Acidobacteriaceae bacterium | reverse complement strand
CGTCAGAACTGGAAGCAAAGATCCCGGAAGCCGTTCTGTAGCAGAGAAGGGTGAGAGCCGGTTCGCACTCACTCTTCCCATCTGTCTCATCCCGCCAAAACTCTGCGCCTATACGCCTCCGGCACGCGATGAGAATTTCGTTTCTCTCGCCAGCACCAGTCAAGCCCGACCGCCGCTCACCAGAGAATCCGCCTTGCCGCTGACCGCGCCTCCTATCTCGCAGCCGTGCAGATAAGGAGCCAGAGCTTTGTAAAACTGTCACGGTGACAGGTCAAATTTCGCTCAAGGCGTAACTCCTCTGCTTCCATACCAATGTTTTCAGAGGATTCATCGAGGCTTCATTCGCAGCAGGGGCAGTGGCGTTATAGATAGGCCAGAATTTCCAAAATCCCATGTTGCGAAGGGACCTCCCCCGATGGCCTCGAAACGATTTGTGTCTCTGTATCTCTCCCTCCTCTGCGCAGTGGCTGGCGCGCAAAGCGTCCCCCACTCCTCACACGTCTGGATGATCACCGAAGAAAATCACAGCTTTGAAGATGTAGTTGGCAATTCCCAGATGCCGTACTACAACCAACTCATTCGCCAGTACGGTCTGGCGACACAGTTCTACGCCGATCAACATAGCTCGCTGCCGGCGCTCATGTGGTTCGTTGCCGGCGCGGCCATCGAGCCGAACAACGACACGACATCGTGCCATCACACCGAGGACAATGTCGTCCGCGAGCTGCTGAAGCATGGCTACACGTGGCGCTCCTATCAGCAAAACCTGCCATCCGCCGGATTCCAGGGGCTCTACGGCGGCACAGACAGCCTTTACTATCGCCGGCACAATCCGCTGATCGATTTTTCGGATGTCTGCCCGGGCACCGGACAGGACACCAAGAGTGTGCCATTTCCCGAGTTGACCGCGGACCTTGCGCAGGGCTACATCGTGAACTACGCCTACATCACCCCAGACGCCGATGAGGATGCGCACAACGGCACGCTCCAGGAGGCCGACCAGTGGCTGAAGGAAAATCTTCCTGTCATCCTGGATCGCCCGGAGTTTCAGCCCGGCGGGGACGGCATCATCTTCGTCGTGTGGGACGAGGGAAATCTCGGCACCGACAATCGCTGCTCCTCGACGGTGGCAAAGGGATGCGGCGGCCGCACGGCGACGCTTGTGATCGGTCCGCAGGTGAAGCACGGGTATCAGTCGACCGTTACCTATCACAACGAGAATGTGCTGAAGACAGTATGTGCGGCGATGGGCCTCGACACCTGTCCCGCCGCCGCGCAAAAGGCAGCGCCGATGGCGGACTTCTTCACCACTGGCTCGGCTGCTGCCATTCCATCAAACGGCATCGTCATTGCCAGCCCCGGCAACGGCGCGACGATCGCCGGCCCCGTACATGTGATCGCGTCCGCCTCTGAAGACGAGGCTGTGAAACAGACACAGGTTTGGGACAACGGAAAGAAGCTTGGATATTACGGCACTGACATTGATACAACCTATAACCTGTCGCCCGGGACGCACGCCACAACCGTGCTCGATCTGAATTCTTCCTACCGGGTCATCCATCAATCGACGGTGAAGTACAAAGTGCAGGCGCCTGTCAGCGGCGTGCAGGTGGTTTCGCCCACCCCCGGCGAAACTGTGACCCCGACCGTGCACATCGTGGGCTACGCGACCGAGGCGGTGCCCATCCACCAATTGCAGGTCTGGGATAACGGCGTCAAGCTTGGGTGGTATGCAGAGGCCAGTATGAATCAATACTTCTCACTGTCGCCCGGTTCGCACATCGTGACGATCCTGGACCTGGACAAGAACAATGGCGTTCTGCACAAATCCAGCGTGTCTTACAACGTGCAGTAGCGATAAAGTGTGTCATCTAAAAGAGAGGGGCCGCCGAAGCGGCCCCTCTCACAACACACGGTCCCCACGTCTCTGGTTTGAGACCTGGGGCATCACAGCGTTTACCGCGCCGCGCCCACCTTCTGTCCCACCGGTTCTCCCGCCTTCCGGCCGGTGACCTTGAACACCAGCCGGTTGTTCAGGGGATCGGCGTCCACTTTCACGTTGTCGCCGTGCAGCACCTCGCCATCGAGGATCTTGATCGCCAGCGGGTCCTGGATCAGGCGCTGGATCGCGCGCTTCAGCGGCCGCGCACCGTACGCGCGGTCGTAGCCGGTCATCAGCAACTGGTGGCGTGCGCCGTCGGTGAGTTCCAGCGTGATCTTCCGATCTGCGAGCAGCTTCTTCAGGTCGACCAGCCGCAGGTCGACGATGTGGCTCAACTGCTCCTCGCCCAGCGGACGGAAGATGACGATATCGTCCACGCGGTTGAGGAACTCCGGCCGGAAGCTCTGCTTCAGGATCTCCATCACCTGCTCGCGCGCCACATCGAAAGCCGCTTCGTCGGTTAACGCTTCGGCATTCAGCATCTGCGCGCCCAGGTTCGAGGTCATGATGAGCACCGTGTTCTTGAAGTCGACGGTGCGGCCCTTTGCATCGGTCAGGCGGCCATCGTCGAGCACTTGCAGCAGGATGTTGAAGACATCCGGATGCGCCTTCTCGATCTCGTCAAAGAGCACGACTGCGTAGGGCCGGCGGCGGATCGCTTCGGTGAGCTGCCCGCCTTCGTCGAAGCCGATGTAGCCGGGAGGCGCGCCGATGAGCCGCGCCACCGCGTGCTTCTCCATGTACTCGCTCATGTCGATGCGCACCATGGCCTGCTCGTCGTCGAAGAGGAATTCGGCGAGAGCGCGTGCGGTTTCCGTCTTGCCCACGCCGGTCGGCCCGAGGAAGATGAAGCTGCCGATAGGCCGCTTGGGATCGCTCAGGCCGGCACGCGAACGACGGATGGCATTTGCCACCGTTTCCAGCGCGAGGTCCTGACCGATCACACGCTCGCGCAGACGCGACTCCATCTGCACCAGCTTCGACACCTCGCCTTCCAGCATCTTCGAGATCGGGATGCCAGTCCATTTGCTGACGATGGCGGCGATGTCTTCCTCGTCCACCTCTTCTTTCAGCATGCGCTTGCGCGTGCCGGACTTGGCCGCGCTGGATTCCGCGTCCTGCTCGGCGTTGAGGCGACGCAGCTCGGCTTCTGCCTTCGGCAACTCGCCGTACTGAATGGCGGCCGAGCGCTCCAGGTTGCCCTTGCGGGTCTGCTCTTCCATCTCGAAGCGAAGCTTTTCGATCCGCTCCTTGAGCTCGCTGACGCGCGTGATGGCCTCACGCTCGGTCTGCCAGCGGGCACGCAGGCCGGTGGCGCGTTCCTTGATTGCGGCCAGTTCGCGCTCGACGACCTGCAGGCGTTCCTTCGAATTCGCATCGGTTTCGCGCTTGAGCGCCGCCTTCTCGATTTCGAGCGAGGTGGCCTCGCGGTCCAGCGCGTCAATCTCCTCCGGCACCGAGCCGATCTGGATGGCGAGCGACGCCGCGGCTTCGTCCACCAGGTCGATGGCCTTATCCGGCAGGAAGCGATCGGAAATGTAACGGTGACTGAGCGTTGCCGCGGCCACGATGGCCGAGTCCTTGATACGCACCTTGTGGTGCGCCTCGTAGCGCTCCTTGAGGCCGCGCAGGATGGCGATGGTGTCCTCGAC
>DASXGY010000307.1:0-3953 GCA_036488835.1 Acidobacteriaceae bacterium | reverse complement strand
AGGCTCACCATACGCGGCACATCTTCGCCGGCGCCATGGGCTGTCCTGTCTTGCAGCCGAAGGCCTGTCGAAACTCCGGCATGTTGACGACCACGCCGTTGGCGCGAATGCGATCCGGCGAGTGCGGATCGACGCGGACTGCCATGCGCAGCATCTCCGGCCGATCCGTCGAGCACCAGTTCTGCGCCCAACCGAGGAAGAGCTCCTGCTTCGCTGTATAGCCGGTCGCCGTTTTCTGGTCCAGCGGCGTGTGATTGCCTGCAGCATCGGCCAGGAGCGCCATCCAGGCCAGCCGCAGTCCGCCATTGTCCGCAGTGTTCTCGCCCAGCGTGAGCTTGCCGTTGACGTGCAGGTCATCGACCGCTACGAAACCGTTGTACTCATTCACCACGCAATCGGTGCGTTGGTCGAATTGTTTGGCGTCGTCGGCAGTCCACCAGTCCTTCAGGTTGCCCTGCGCGTCGAACTTGCGGCCCTCATCGTCGAAGCCGTGGGTTAGTTCGTGCCCGACGATGGCGCCGATGTGGCCGTAGTTGGTCGCGTCGGAGGCGGTCCTGTCATAGAAGGCGGGCTGCAGGATGCCGGCGGGAAAGTTGATGGTGTTCATCGTTGCGAGGTAATCGGCGTTCACCGTGGGCGGCGTCATGTCCCATTCGCCCTTGTCGACGGGACGGCCGATTTTGTGAAGCTCGTAGTTGCTCTCGAATTCACGCGCGCGAAGGGTGTTCCCCAGACTGTCGCCGGGCGTGATGCTGAGTGCGGAGTAGTCGCGCCACTTGTTGGGATAGCCGATCTTGTCGACGATCGCGGCCAGTTTTTCGTGCGCTTTCGTCTTCGTAGCAGGGCTCATCCAATCCAGTTGATCGAGGTCGCGGCCCATTGCTGCTTCAATCTGCTTCACTTCCTGCGCGGTGCGGGCCTTGCTGTCGCCGCCGAAGTATTGCGCGACATATACCTTGCCGAGGACTTCGCCCAGAGCGGAATCGGTTGCATCGACGCAGCGCTTCCAGCGCGCCTGCTGCTGTGGGATTCCTTCGAGCTTGCGCCCGTAGAAATCGAAATTTTCTTCATCGAAGGCCTTGGGCAGCCGGCTGGAGAGGCTGTCGACGAGAAACACGCGCATGTATTCCTTCAGCGTGTCCAGACTGGTGGATGCGATGAGCTGATTGAGGCCGGTGAAGAACTCCGGCGTAGCGACGTTGAGCTCGCTGACGGGCGGCGTGCCCGCATCCTTCAGGAATTCGGCGACGTCCAGGTTCGGTGTGTCGGCGGCGAACTTCGTAACGGACTGCATGTGGTAAATCTTTTCCGGGTCGCGCCGCTCCACGTTGCCCAGGGAGGCCTTGGCCAGCGCGGTCTCAAAGGCCATGATGGCGGCGGCGTTCTTGCCAGCCGCATCGGGCGACTCACCAAGCAGTTTCAGCATATTTACAATGTGCTGCACGTACTGGGTGCGTACCTCGTCGTCCTTGGCGCCCGAGCGCAGGTAGTAGTCCTTCTCCGGCAGGCCAAGGCCGCCCTGATCCATGACAGCGATCTCGCGCGTCGCATCTTTGAAGTCCTGATCGACGCCCAGGCTGAAGAAAGCCTCTACGCTGATGCGCTGGAGATGGGCGATCTCCGGAATCAATGCATCGCGCGACTGAATGGCGGCGATGCGATCGAGCTCCGGCTGGATGGGAGCCAGGCCGGCTTTGTCTATGGCCGCAGTGTCCCTACAGCTTGCGTAGTAGTCGCCGATCTTTTGCTCGTCGCTGCCTGCAGCGGCGTGTGCGGCGGAGGCTTTGTCGAGTATCCCGTGCAGCGCCTGCAGGTTGAATTCATTCAGATTGCTGAACTGATCGTAGGAGGGAAGGTCCGCGGGAATGGGATGCAGCTTGCTGTAACTGCCGCACGCGTACTGATAGAAATCCACACATGGATCGGCAGTGGTGTCCATTGCGCCGCGGTCGAATCCGGGGATGGTGCGAACGGGAGCAGGCGCCTGCGCATGCAGGGCCAATGTAGACAGGAGGAGCGCCGCGCCGACGAGCGAGCAGTGAAGTGTGCGTGAGATCAAAAGGGGCTCTCCGAATGGAAATGATTACCAGATGCTGCAGCGGTTCGCGCTGACCATGGGTTGACCGGCCTTGCAGCCGAAGGCCTGCTGGAACTCAGGCATGTTCTCGACGATGCCGTTGACGCGGTATTCCTCGGGCGAGTGGGGGTCGGTCTGGACACGAAGGCGTATCGTCTCGGGGCGGGTGCTGGAACACCAGCTCTGCGCGTAGGCAGTAAAAAACTGTTGCGTCGGCGTCAGGCCGTCGAGGTCCGCCTCAGGCTTCGCGCCCGGCTGCTGCAGGTGATGTTGCCAGGCCAGATAGCCGATGCGCACGCCGCCGATGTCGGCGATGTTTTCGCCCAGGGTGAGTTTGCCGTTCACGTGGAGATCGTCCACGGCCACGAAGCCATCGTACTGCTTCACCACGCAGGCGGCGCGCTCCTGGAACTTCTTTTCATCCGTAGGCGTCCACCATTCGCTGAAGTTGCCATCGGCGTTGAACTGGCGGCCCTCATCGTCGAAGCCGTGCGTGAGCTCGTGGCCTTCAAGTCCGCCAGCCTGCCCGTAGTTCACGGCATCGCCCATATGCGGATCGTAGTAGGGCGGCTGCAGGATGCCGGCGGGGAAGTTCACGCTGTTTGTCTGCGTATCGTAATAGGCGTTGACGGTCGGCGGGCTCATCTGCCATTCCTGCTTGTCCGTGGGCCTGCCGATCTTTGCCAGATCGCGATGCTGTTCGAAGGCTGCCGCACGGCGACTATTACCTGAAGCGTCGCCACGCGTGATGGTCAGGCTGGAGTAGTCGCGCCACTTGTCCGGATAGCCGATCTTATTGGTGACCGCTTGGAGCTTCTCTTCGGCCTTCGTTTTCGTCGGTGCACTCATCCAGTCAAGCTGCTGGATATCCCGGCCCATCGCTGCTTCGATGTCATCCATGATGGCGGTGGTGCGCGCCTTGTCCTCAGGACTGAACTCCTGGGCTACATACACGCGGCCGAGCGCTTCGCCCAGCGTGCCGTCCACAGCTTCGACGCAGCGCTTCCAGCGTACCTGCTGCTCCGGCTGGCCGCTCAGCGTCTTGCCATAAAAAGCGAAGTCTTCGTTATCCAGTGCAGCAGGCAACGCGGTGCCGGGAGTGCTGTTCAGCAGACTCCAGCGCAGCAGCGCCTTCAACGATGCGAGGTCGGTCTGCGGCAGAAGGTTGTTCAACGCGTCGAAGTAGCCGGGCGTCGATACGTTGAGCGAGGTGAATGCCGGTGTACCGAGCGTGTGCAGATAGGTGTCGACATCGAAGGCGCCGAGCTGCGCGCGGAAGCTGACGAGCTCAGTGGGGTGGTAGAGCTTCGCGGGATCGCGCATCTCTTCGCGGCTGAGGGATGCGGTGGCGAGCTTCGTCTCCAGCGCAAGCACACGCGCCGCATCGGCCCCAGCTTGATCCGCAGGCTCTCCGGCGAGGGTCAGCATGTGCGCGATGTGATCCACGTATTGCTTGCGCAGGGTGACTGATTTGGCGTCCGAGCGCAGGTAGTAGCCCTTCTCCGGAAGTCCAAGACGCGGCTGGCCGGCGGTGGCGACCATGTGACGGGCGTCTTTGAAGTCCTCGTCGCTATCCAGATGGAAGAGGACCTGCGTGCCATCTCGATGAAGGTCAGCGACCAGCGGCGCCAGATCCTTTGCGCTGGAGAGAGTGCTGATGCGATCGAGCATCGGCCGAAGCTCGCCGAGCCCTGCCTTGTCGATTGCCGGCGTGTCCATGCAGGTGGCGTAGTAATCGCCGATCTTCTGCGTATCCGGATCTCGCTGTGTGCCGGGATTGCTGGCGCGCTCGAGGATCGACTTCAGCACGAGGTTATTGTTCTCCGTGAGCTGCGTGTCGATGCCGTAGGAGGAACGATCCGGCGGGACGGGATTG
>DASXGY010000305.1:0-7176 GCA_036488835.1 Acidobacteriaceae bacterium | reverse complement strand
ATTGGATGGTCGCTGGTGGCGAATGAGGAGGCAGGACCGCTCGGGTCGATCTATCTGGAGGCGGATGGCACGAGCCGCCAGCCGAAGAAGAATCCTCAGGCAGAGTGGGCGCCGGATCTGGAAGGACATCTCTTCGATCCGACCAACTATTTTCCATTCGCTGCGCCGGAGCGGTACGCATATCGGCATGGCTACAGCAAGCGCACGCTGCTGGGCGGCTATCTCCCGGTTGCGGATACGGCGGTATGGAATGCGGAGTACGGCTGCGGCTACGAGTTGATGATGCTATTGCCGCCGGGCGTCAACGCGCAGCCAATCGCTCGCATGCGGATGACGATTCCGGCCGAGGATGTCGCCCGCTATGACGGTCCAGGGATGCGGGTACACGCACCGGATGGACGAACCTATGCCGAACACTACTGGAACACGTCGCCGCAGAGCTTTTTCAGCGGGCTCGTAGGGATCTGGAATCGCTGGCATACCTTTTATGGGGATGCAATGCAGGTAGAGATCCCTGACTCGTGGCTGCTTGATTCCGCGCGCGCGGGCATCACGCTCTGTCGGTGCAGTTATCGCGGGTTGGAACCGACATATCAGGTAGGCGAGGGTGGGTATACCAAGATTCCAGAGCGGAGTCATGCGCTCTTCCCGGTGGCGCACTATGAGTTCATCTGGGCGCAACAGTTATGGGGCCTGACAAATGCCAGCCGGCCGTATATCCAGCACTATCTCGAGCACTACGTGCTGCCCGACGGCAATTTCACTTACAACACCCAGGACCAAGTGGAGGCACCGCTGAATGTGGGCATCTTCCTGATGAATGCGGCGCGCGACTACCGGTACACACGGGACGCGAACGGGCTGCTGCAGCAACAGCCGATACTCGAGCGCATGTTGGGCTATGTGCTGGCGCGCTATGAGTACGGCAAGGAACGATTCGCGAAGAGCGATCGACGCTACGGGCTCATCTGGGGATCGCCGGAGGCCGACCTGGGTGACCCGGCGAACGATTATCCCGATTCGCATCCGTACTACTATCAGAATGCGGCGTGCGTCTGGCGCGGCATCAGCGAGTATGCGAGGGCATTGAAGGCGATTGCTGACATAAAAAACGATCGCAGCATCGCGGTTTTGGCTGATCGCTACACCGCGCTGGCGGCAGAGATGCGGCAGAATATCCAGACTTCGATCGAAGCCACGATTGCTGCTTCGACACCAGAGATGCGCGCAGCCGGGATTACCCCATTCGAGCCAAATGACATTCTGCGCAAGCCAACCGAGCTGTCAAGCTATGAGAACCACCGCTTCATGATGGACTGGTTCCTGGCGGACTGGGGCGACAAGGCTCTGGACCTGGGGCATTTGAAGCATCGTGAGCTCGCCGGGCAGCAAATCTGCGGGCTGAATACCGATGGCGATGTGCCGCGCTGCTCGAATTTCATGGAGCACGGAACGCTGGCGGTGAAGATACGGCAGGAGGACTACCGGCCGTTTCTGCTAACCCTGTACGCGCTGGTATGCTATGCGGCGGATTCGGGTAACCGCTATTCCCCGGAGGACGCCTACATTCCTGCAAGCTATCCGGGGGACGGAGCGCCCTGGGGATGGTCGGCGGTCATCAACAGTACGCTGCAACCGACTCTAGGGCTGCGCTGGCTGCTGTGCTACGAAGAGAGCGATCGCGATGTCTGCCATCTGCAAAAAGCGGCCCCGAAGCACTGGTTCCGCAAGGGAGAACGCATCGCGGTACGCCGCTGCCCGACGCGCTTTGGAACGATTGCGTGGATAACCGAGGCCACCAGCGACAGCAGTTGGCGTGTGGTCGTGGAGGCTGCCGCGGGCTTCAGCGGGGATGTTCACCTGCACATCCATGCTCCTGCGGGAGGGTCGCTCCGGTCGGCATCGACCGCTACGGTAGAAGGTTCGGCAGCCATCGTGCCAGCCGCCGCCTTTGCGAAGGGTGGACACGTGGAACTTGACGTGCGTGCATAGACCAGGATGCGTTAATCCTTCCTAGTGGAAAATGGACATAGTGGAAAATGTGCTCTGGGCCGCTGTAGGGTATGCAGGACCCGGTAGATGCCGATAGATGAAGCTCTGACGGGTGACTGTTGGGCGCCCGGGCTCATCTAGTAGGAGCAGACGAGGTTCCTTACCGTGCCCGGATGGTGCGCCGGTCTGGGTGTGTTGTGTAGAGAAGGGAAGACAGGAAACGATGGTTCTGATGGAATTTCACATCTCGCGCGCAGCAAGGGATCGCTATCACGCGGAGCAGACGCTATTCTCGTTCGCCGGCAATGTGATCTTTGCCGATCTGAAAGCCAGCCGCGAGCTTGCGCATCGCATGAACCTGGCACGTGGGACGGAGAACGACCCGGAGCGCGTCATCCATCCAGGAGCGCTGTTCGCGATGGGGCTCATCGATGAGGCGAGCCATCTGCTACTACAGCATTACCGTAAGTCTGTTGCACCGCAGGCGATTCCGGAGGCGCTGCAGTGGTTCTCGTCGCGGCTGGGGCCGCAAAGGTTCGATCAGTTATTGTTGCGCTTTGTACAGGAGTTTCCTGGCTCCGCGGTCTATAGAGGCGAAGAGACGGCGCAGGAGTGGCTGACCGGTTCGACCGACGGCATACCGCATCGAGAGGCGGCCTTTGAAGAATTGATGATGCTGTGGCTGGCCAATGCCAACCCGGCGTTTCACAAGTTCATCGAGCTATTCGACGACGAACCGCTGGAACAACAGACACCGTATCCAAATGTAACCGGCGGATTGCGCGAGTTCTTCGCTACAAAACCGCCTATCGGCGATGAGGCTGCCAACCTGATCGATGTGCTTCGGGCGCCTGCGCTGGCGTCGCCCGATTCGCTGAGCGGTCAGCTTGCGTTTATTCGCGAAAAGTGGAGCCGTATCGTGGGCGATGCGGCACTGCGCCGGCTACTGCTGGCCATCGACGTGCTGCAGGAAGAGGATGTCGCGATCTGGATGCGCTTCCATCCCGCCGACGAGATGGCGGAGCGGCGGCGCCGTGGCAAGCATGGGCACGCAGGGGATTTTGGCGGACGTGTCGATCTGCCTGACTTCGCGGTCATTCAGCACGAGTATGAGCGCTTCAGTCCCGACCAGGACTGGATGCCGAGCACGGTTTTGATTGCAAAGAGCACATACGTGTGGCTTGCACAGCTGAGCAAGCGATACGAACGTTCGATTACGCGGCTTGATCAGATACCCGACGAGGAGCTTGCGACGCTCGCCGCCCGGGGCATGAACTCGCTTTGGCTGATCGGCCTGTGGGAGCGGAGCCGCGCCTCGCGCACCATCAAACACCTCTGCGGGAAAGAGGATGCTGTGGCATCCGCCTACTCTTTGTACGACTACCGCATTGCTGACGATCTCGGCGGATATGACGCATATATCCGGCTGCGCGACCAAGCATCGAGATTTGGGATACGGTTGGCGAGCGATATGGTGCCGAACCACATGGGCATCGACTCTCCCTGGGTCATCGACCATCCGGAGTGGTTTCTCTCGCGCTACGATTCGCCGTATCCTGCCTACAGCTTCAATGGTCCAGATCTTTCGAGCGACGGCCGTGTCGAGATCAAGATTGAAGATCACTACTATGAGCAGTCAGACGCCGCTGTGGTCTTCCGCCGCCGCGATAAGTGGTCGGGCGATACGCGCTATGTCTACCACGGCAACGATGGCACCAGTTTTCCCTGGAACGATACGGCGCAGCTCGACTATCTGAATCCGGCGGTGCGGGAGCAGGTGATCCAGACCATCCTGCATGTGGCGCGACTGTTCCCCATCATCCGCTTTGATGCTGCGATGACGCTGGCGAAGCGGCACATCCAGCGGCTGTGGTACCCAGCGCCCGGTGCAGGCGGTGCTATCCCGTCGCGCGCGGAGTACAGCATGACAACGCCGGAGTTCGATGCGCGGATTCCGGTGGAGTTCTGGCGCGAGGTCGTGGATCGTGTGGCTGCCGAGGTACCGGGCACGCTGCTGCTGGCGGAGGCCTTCTGGATGATGGAGGGTTACTTCGTCCGCACGCTCGGCATGCACCGCGTGTACAACAGCGCGTTCATGAATCTGCTGCGCGACGAAGACAATCAGCATTACCGCGGCCTGCTAAAGCAGACCATGGAGTTCGATCCGGGGATTATGAAGCGCTATGTGAACTTCATGAGCAATCCGGATGAACGCACCGCAATCGATCAGTTCGGCACTGGAGACAAGTGCTTCGGCATCGCGACGCTGATGGCGACGCTGCCCGGCCTCCCCATGTTCGGTCACGGGCAAGTGGAAGGCTTTACCGAGAAATATGGAATGGAATATCAGCGGCCGCGCTATGACGAGACCCCCAACCAGTGGCTGGTTGACCGGCATAACCGCGAAATCGCACCGCTACTGCACAGCCGCTGGCTCTTCGCGGAAAGCGACAACTTCCTGCTCTACGATTTCTGGAAAGAAGACGGGACGGTGGACGAGAACGTCTATGCGTACTCCAATGCTCGGGGCGGGCAACGGGCATTGGTGATCTATCACAATCGCTACGGCGAGACACGCGGCACCATTCACCACTCGACCGGCTTCATCGACAAGGCGAGCGGGGGATTGCGCCAGCGTTCCCTGCAGGACGGCCTCAATCTGCCAACCGACCACGATGTGATTCTTGCGTTCCGCGATGTCAGCAACGGACTGGAATACCTGCGCCTCGCGTCCGAGTTGAACCAGCGGGGCTTCTCGCTGCACTTGAACGCATACAAGTACCACGTCTTTCTTCACTGGCGTGAGTTGCGGGCGTCACGCGAATACCCCTGGGATCGGCTACACGATTCGCTGCACGGTGCGGGCGTGCCCAATCTGGATGAAGCGCTCGATCAGTTGCGGTTGCAGCCGCTGCATGATGCGCTGCGTGCGGCGCTCGATCCTGCAATCCTTGCCGGGATCATCGACGCGGCGGAGATGGAAGCGTCCGGCGCGATGGCTATCCGGCAGCGCGAAAGACGCATCCTCGAGGCGGTCGAACCGTTTATCGAGCGCGGGAGACGCTTCCACAAAGTCGCAAAGCAACTAGAGATTGAGCGTGCGGGGGGGACGGCGCAGATCATGCCGAAGGCCGAGCCGGCTGCAAAAGAAAGCGCATTGCTCGTGTCCACCCTGGCACTGCCCCGCTACGAGGTGCTCTTCCCGAAGCGCTGGCCGGAGACGGCGCGCAAGGTACTGCCCAGCGATTCGCCGGGTACCAGCGGCACGGCGGTATGGGGGCCGGTGCTGGCCTGGTCACTGCTGCGCGGTCTGCCGCTCGATGGCGTGTCCATGTTTGACCAGTTGCGGCTGCGGCATGCCTTAGCGGATATCTTCCATGGTTTGGGGATGGGCGGAGACGATGGATGGAGAGCGGCTGCACGGGTGCGTTTTCTGTTGCACCGCGCGACCCCGCTCTCACTGGAGCTATCCCACCGCGAATGGCAGGACGGTGATGTGCGGTGGCTCACCGGCACGCATACATCGCAAAGCGTGCGCTACTTCAATCAAGAGAGTTATGAGGAGTTGCTCTGGTGGATTCAGATGCCGGCGCTGGTTGCGGCCAGCCCTGCGGAGCAACGAGCAGCAGCGCAGCGGAGCGCTACGGCTGTGGACCGAGCCACTCAGGCGGCGAAGGATGCGGGATATCGGCTGGATATCTTGCTGGCGGGGAATTCAAAATCCGTTCGGACGAACATGACGCCAAATGCAGCGACTCCGGCAGGGCGAAAGGCGCCGAAAGCCGGAGCAGTCAAGGCTTTAACCAAGGTGAAGTCCGCCGAGTCCCAGGATGGAGCGGGTACTGCGGCAGCGGAGAAAAGGTCTTCAACGGCGAAAGCAAAGACGGCGAAAAAGTCTCCTCCCAAGGGGAAGTAGGCCGCGAGGATTGTCGCGAACATTTCTATTTGCGACTGAACAACTCGTGGACGTGATGTGCGATGCGGCCGTCCTCATCGGCGGGAATGATCTGGACTCGGATCGCGCCGGTCGGCTGCGAGATGGTGGCGGCATTGCGCTGATTTGCTTCGGCGTGGACGGCCAGCCCAAGGAAGCCGAGTTGGCGGCAGACCTGCTCGCGGACGAGGGCGGAGTGCTCCCCTATGCCTCCAGTGAAGACGAGACAGTCGAGTCCGCCGAGGACGGCGACATAGCTGGCTATAGTCTTCGCGATGCTGCGGCAAAAGATGGCAATAGCTTGGTTTGCTGTGGCCGAGCCCTGGTCTGCCGCTGCGGTGAGCTCGCGGAGGTCTGAAATTCCACTGGATAGGCCTGCCAGTCCGGAGTCGTGGTTGAGGACGGACTCGAGAGCGTTTGAATCGAGATGCCCGGCGCGGGCGAGGAAGAGGACGACGCCAGGATCGAGATCGCCGCTCCGGGTGCTCATGGGGATCCCGCCGGTGGGGGTGAGGCCCATGGAAGTATCCACGGAGCGGCCTTCGGCGATGGCGCACAGACTGGCGCCGTTGCCGAGATGCGCGACGACGAGGCGCGCGGGGACGGCCCCCGACGAAGCCCCAAACGCGGCGACGACGGATTCATAGGAGAGGCCATGAAAGCCATAGCGCTGGACGCCCTCCTCGCGAAAGCGCACGGGGATGGCGTAGGTAGAGGCTTCCGCGGGCATGGTGGTGTGAAATGCGGTATCGAAGCAGGCGAAGGCGGGGACGAGCGGATAGAGCTTCGATGCGGTGTCGATGAGCGCGAGGGCGCCGGGGATGTGGAGTGGCGCATAGTGGGTGGCGGCGCGCAACGTGTCGAGGACCTGCGGTGTGATGCGGCAGTGTTCCCGCAGATGGGGACCGCCGTGGACGACGCGATAGCCAATGGCATCGGGATGAGTGCCGCTGAGTTGCTGAAGCTTCTGAGCGGCGTGCGCGAATGCGCTGGATTGCGATTCGTGCGAGGCGTCTTCACGATGGATGGTTTTGCCTCCGGCATCGGTGATGGCGAGCGAGCCGCCGGGTTTGCCGATGGCGTCTGTGGCGCCGCGGTAGAGGAGTTGCGGGTCAACTATGTGGGTATCGGCGCGGTAGAGGCCGAGCTTGAGGGAGGAAGAGCCGCTGTTTATGGTAAGGATGGTGCCGGGCATGGGTGATTAGAAGCCGTGCGTGAAGGAGCGATCCATAAAAATCAGGCGACATCCT
>DASXGY010000240.1:0-3731 GCA_036488835.1 Acidobacteriaceae bacterium | reverse complement strand
GCTGCGAAACTTGTTGTTCGGATTGTGCTTCGACAACACCTTCGTGATCGCCGCCGTCAACGTCGTCTTCCCATGATCGATATGACCGATCGTCCCTACATTCACGTGCGGCTTCGAACGGTCAAACTTCTCCTTCGCCATCTCGCTTCTCCTGATCTCTCGGGCGCGGCGTCACGCCGCGCGAACTCTTTGTCGAACTACTTACTCTGTCCTACTTGCCCTGATTGCGGCCGATGATCTCTTCCGAGATCATGCGGGGCGCCTCTTCATACCGTGCGAACTGCATGCTGTAGGCGGCGCGGCCCTGCGTGGACGAGCGAATGTCGTTCACGTAGCCGAACATCTCCTTCAGCGGAACCATCGCCTTGATCACCTGCGACCCGCCCGAATGCTCCATGCCCTCGATGCGGCCGCGGCGCGAGTTGATGTCGCCGATGATGGTGCCCATGTGCTCTTCCGGCACCGTCACCTCCACTGCCATCACTGGCTCAAGCAGTACCGGACTCGCCTTCCTCGCTGCTTCCTTGTAGGCCATGGAACCCGCGATCTTGAAGGCCATTTCGTTGGAGTCGACATCGTGGTAGCTGCCGTCGTAGAGCACAGCCTTGAAGTCGACCATCTCATAGCCGGCGAGAATGCCGTTATGCAGCGCCTCGCGGATACCCTGCTCGGTCGGCTTGATGTATTCCTTGGGCACCACGCCGCCGCGAATCGCGTCGACAAACTCGAAGCCCTTGCCCGGCTCGTTCGGCTCCAGGCGAATCTTTACGTGACCGTAGTTGCCTGAGCCGCCGGTCTGCCGGATGTACTTGCCTTCGGCTTCGGCAATCTTGCGGATGGTCTCGCGGAAGGCCACCTTGGGCTCGCCTACATTGGCTTCCACCTTGTGCTCACGCTTCATGCGGTCGACCAGGATTTCCAGGTGCAGCTCACCCATGCCGCTGATGATGGTTTGACCGGAATCGATATCGGTGCGCACCTTGAAGGTGGGATCCTCATCGGCCAGCCGCGATAGCGCGATGCCCATCTTCTCCTGGTCCGCCTTGGTCTTAGGCTCGATCGCCACCGAGATGACCGGTTCGGGGAAGACAATGGCACTCAGCGCGATCGGCGCCGACGGCGTGCACAGCGTGTCGCCCGTCTTCAATTCCTTGAGGCCCACACAGGCGCAGATGTCGCCCGCGTAGATCTCGGTGATGTCCTCACGCTTGTTGGCGTGCATCTTCACCAGGCGTCCCACGCGCTCGGTCTTGCCGGTGCGCGGATTCATCACCGTATCGCCCGTCTTGAGTGAGCCGGAGTAAATACGGATGAAGCCCAGCTTGCCGTACGGGTCGTTGATCAGCTTGAAGCCCAGCGCCGAAAACGGCTCTGAGTCGTCGGCCTTGCGGACGAGGATCTTCGAGTGATCGTGAGGGTCGATGCCTTCGACCGGGGGCACATCGAGCGGGCTGGGCAGGTAGTCCACCACCGCATCGAGCAGCGTCTGAATACCCTTGTTCTTGAAAGCCGAGCCGCACATCACCGGGAAGACCTTCATCCCGATGGTCGCCTTGCGCAGTGAGACCTTCAGCTCCTCGGCATTCGGAGTTTCGCCTTCGAGGAACTTGTGCAGCATGTCGTCGTCGTACTCGGCCACCGTCTCGACCAACTGCATGCGGAAGGCTTCGGCCTTCTTGGTCAGATTCGCCGGAATTGCCTCGATCGCATACTCCGCGCCCATCGTCTCGTCGTTCCAGACAATTGCGCGCATCTCGATCAGGTCGATCACGCCCTTGAAGTTGGCCTCGGCGCCGATGGGGATCTGGATGGCCACCGGACGCGCCCCCAGCCGCTTACGGATGGTCTCGATGACGTGCTCGAAATCCGCGCCGGCCTTGTCCATCTTGTTCACGAAGCAGATGCGCGGCACGTGATACTTATCGCCCTGCCGCCACACCGTCTCGGACTGGGGCTGCACACCGGAGACGGAGTCGAACAGCGCCACTGCGCCGTCCAGCACGCGCAGCGAGCGCTCCACCTCGGCCGTGAAGTCCACGTGGCCCGGAGTATCGATGATGTTGATGCGGATGTTCTTCCAGGTGCAGGTGGTCGCGGCGGAGGTGATGGTGATGCCACGCTCCTGCTCCTGCTCCATGTAATCCATCGTGGCTGTGCCTTCGTGCACCTCGCCGATGCGATGGGTAATGCCGGTATAGAACAAAATGCGCTCGGTCGCCGTCGTCTTTCCGGCGTCGATATGCGCCATGATTCCGATGTTCCGGCAACGATTTAGAGGTACTTGGCGAGCCACGGTCTCTTCTCTCTCAACTTCCCGCCAACCCTTGGGCCAGCGTCAAAAGCTACGGTTATCTGCTCCTACTACAAAAACTTCTTCGGACTATTACCAGCGATAGTGCGCGAATGCCTTGTTGGCCTCGGCCATACGATGGATGTCTTCCTTCTTCTTCATCGCTGCGCCGCGGCCGTTCGCTGCATCCAGCAGCTCGTTGGTCAGCTTGTCGACCATGCCCTTTTCTCCGCGGGCGCGGCCATAGGTCACCAGCCAGCGGATGGCCAGCGAGGTCCGGCGATCCGGATTTACCTCGATCGGCACCTGGTAGTTCGCGCCGCCCACGCGCCGGGTCTTCACCTCGAGCAGCGGCTTGCAGTTCTCGACCGCCTTCTTGAACAGCTTCAAGGCTTCGTCGCCACCCTTCTGCTCCAGGTTGGTCATCGCGGTATAGAAGATGGCCTGCGCGGTCGACTTCTTGCCGCCCCACATCATCGAGTTCACGAACTTGGTCACCAGCGAGGAGTTGTAGACCGGATCGGCCGCTACCTCGCGCTTGGCAATGTGTCCTTTTCTGGGCATCGCTTCCTAACCTTTTCCTGACTGCTATCTGACTTCCGGCTTACTTAGCCGCAGTTTTAGCGCGCTTCGCGCCATACTTCGAACGACCCTGCTTGCGGTTGGCCACGCCGACCGAATCGAGCGAGCCGCGCACCACGTGGTACCGCACACCCGGCAGGTCCTTCACACGGCCGCCGCGAATGAGCACGATCGAGTGCTCCTGCAGGTTGTGGCCGATGCCGGGGATATACGTCGTCACCTCGATACCATTGGTGAGCCGGACGCGGGCCACCTTGCGCAGCGCCGAGTTCGGCTTCTTGGGCGTCTGAGTATAGACGCGGGTGCACACACCGCGCCGTTGCGGCGATCCCTGCAACGCCGGGCTCGCGGTCTTGTACCGCGGCGCCGTGCGACCCTGCTTCACCAGCTGATTGAATGTCGGCAATCCAGTACTCCTTACCCTTGTCTCAAACCCAACTACAACCCGCGCATGGAATGCACGGCACACAATGCCCACAACCCACACCAGGGCATGCGTCGCGCATCTCCGCTTCGCGTCTGCTTCGCTTCCTATCTCAGACAGGAACCGCGACGGTGGCCGCACGCAAATGGAATCCAGGTCGCCCCGGACTCAATCTCAGCTCAGCTCCGTTTCGAAGTTCCGGCCCGCATAGCCCTTCCAGGTGAAGGGTGTCGCAGGCACCGATGCGATCTTCGTCCTCTTATCTTCAGAGGAACCGCAGAAGAGGCCCCAGTCCCGACTACCAGCCTGCATTCTGTGGGATCCCGTCTGGCGCCCGCCGAACGCATGCGTACAGCCCATGCGCAAGACGTGCCTCGGGGAACCTTTTAACAATAACAAGCGTTGGGGAAGCGGTCAACAAAAGGCGGTGAAATT
>DASXGY010000174.1:0-5746 GCA_036488835.1 Acidobacteriaceae bacterium | reverse complement strand
GCCTAGCCGGAACGTCTATCCCCCAAAGCGAATCCTCGTCCTTGGCGCCACCTCGGCAATTGCCATGGCGGTCATGCGCCAGCTTGTCACTCCATCCGCCCACTTCTTCCTGGTAAGCCGCTCCAAGGAGAAGCTGACGGCGGTGGCTCAGGACCTGCTGGTACGTGGCGCTCTCCGGGTGGACATGATCGTCGCCGATCTTGACGACACCCAGGCCCATCCTCAGATGCTGGGCGTCGCCACCTCGCAGCTAGGCACCATCGATCTGGCTCTGCTCGCCCATGGAGTGCTGGGCGATCAGGCCGCCGCGGAGCGGGAGTATTCCGCCGCGGAGCCGATCCTGGTCACCAACTTCCTCTCCGCCGTCTCGCTGTTGACCTGGCTGGCGAACTATTGCGAATCTCAGGGCCGGGGCACCCTGGCGGTCATCAGCTCGGTCGCGGGCGACCGTGGCCGCAAGAGCAACTACGTATACGGAGCCTCGAAGGCAGCGCTCGATGCCTTCCTCTCCGGCCTGCGCAATCGCTGCGATCGCGCCGGAGTGCAGGTGCTCACCATCAAGCCCGGCTTCGTCGCCACCCCGATGACCGCGCATATTCCGAAGAACCGCCTCTTCGCTACGCCGGAAGAGGTGGCAAGCGGCATCCTCAACGCTGTTCGGAGACGCAGGGACGTCGTCTACGTGCCCTGGTTCTGGCGGCCGATCATGACCATCATCAAGGCCGTTCCGGAGCGAATTTTCAAGACGCGAGACCTCTAAGCAATCAGGACTAGATCGGTCGTGCAGCCCGTGAATAGGATGTGCGCGTCACACTCTCACACGGAGGAAATCGACATGATCGCAGTTCACGACGGTCAGTGCGGCGTCTGTACTCACTTCGGCGAACACAACCAGGCCGATAAAAAGGTGCTGACCCAGATCCTCAGCAGCAAGGAGGCACCGGAGTCGTTGATAGAGGGCTGCGGGTTGCCCAAAAATGCGGCGTTGCATCTCAGGGTTACACCAGTCAGCGGTTGCGACGGATTTCAGCACGCAGCGCAAGCCTAGAGCAGAATCGCCAGGTACAACGAAGGGCCGCTTTAGGCGGCCCTTCGCTTATTTGCGAAGCTTGCAATGAATCTCGGTGAAGAGGTCAACGCGGCATGAAGGCCTGCGGCGGCCATCTTCGCATCCACTCGGGCAATTGTCACCGCCGCGGTATTCTCGCCCGATGTTCTGTAGCTCAGTGACCGCTTGTCATTCGGTCTTCCCAGTACTGTGCGCAGTCTGGCGCGCTTCTCTTCTTAGATATCTTTCACGTAGACCTTGCGCGCAAGGCCGAGCTTCTGTAGCAGCCAGATCGCATAGTAATTCGGATCGAACTCATACCATGCCAGTCCATGGCGCGCGGAGACCGGATGCGCGTGATGATTGTTGTGCCAGCCTTCGCCGCCGGTCAGCAACGCGACCCACCAGTTGTTGCGGCTGTCGTCTCGCGTGTCGTAACGGCGCGAGCCCCACATGTGCGTCGCGGAGTTCACCAGCCAGGTCACATGCAGTCCGAGCACCGCGCGCAGGAAGACGCCCCAGAGCACGCACGGCCAGCCGCCGACGGCCAGCAGAGCGAGACCGACCACGGTGACCGGAAGCCAGTGGTAGCGATCCAACCAGCGATAGTAGGCATGCTGGGTAAGGTCAGGCGTGTAACGCTGCAGTGCCGGGTCCTGGTTGTGCAGCGTGCCGTGCAAGATCCAATCCAAGTGCGACCACCACTTGCCGTCGCGCGGGGAGTGAGGATCGCCTGGCTTGTCGGTGAGCTGGTGATGCAGCCGGTGCACACCCACCCAGTAGATGGGGCCGCCCTGCAGCGCCAGGGTGCCGCAGGTGGCGATGGCATACTCCAGCCAGCGCGGCACCGCGTAACCGCGATGCGTCAGCAGACGGTGATAGCCGATGGCGATGCCAACGTTCTGACCGAAGATCCAGAGCACAACGAACGCCGCGAAAGCCTTCCAGGAGAAGAAGAAAAGAGCGGCCAGCGCGAGGACGTGAAACAGCCCGAGGACGATGGCGAAGACCCATTTGAGGGGCCCGCGATTCTGCTGGGGTGCGTGGGCTTGGGAGGCGGGCCCAGGGGTCGGAGTTGTCGATGCGGTCGTAACTTCGTCTTCTAGCTGGGTTTGCGGGCTCATTCACTCTGAGATTAGCGCGAAGGCGCGCCGGCAACTGTAAGAGTTCCGTCACGGTTCGCATCCTGGTTCCATCGTGGTTCGGCTGAGTCGCTAGCACCCTGATCTACAGGGCGCATCTTTGATAATAATTAGCGTTTGATAGCCCGCCACCTTGTGTGTGCCCGGTTGGGCACCTATACTCGTAATTGCGACCGTTGAGGTAGGGATTCAACGGAGCCGTGCCGACCACAATGCTCAGACTTACCAAAAAAGCTGATTACGGCCTGATGGCGCTGAAGTATCTGGCGGAACATCCCGAAGTGCTTTCGCAGAGCGCGAAGGACATCTCGGATGCGTATGGAATTCCGCCCCAGTTGCTGGCCAAGATCTTGCAGCGGCTGACCAAGGTTGGGCTTCTTCGATCGCACGCCGGAATCAACGGTGGCTACTCGCTTTCCCGGGACCCGGCCACCATTACAGCTTTTGAGGTGATCTATGCCATCGACGGCCCGCTTTTCATCACCTCCTGCGGCCCTAGCGCGGGAACCGGCCGTTCCTGCGACTTGTTGGAGAGCTGCACCATCAAAGAGCCGTTGAGCAAGGTGAACGATACGATCTCGGGTGTGCTGAAGGCCATCCGCATCGCTGATCTGGTGGACGCGATCCCCTACGATCGGCGCATACATACGAACGGCGGTCACGCGCGACCGCTGGTGACACTCGGCTAGTGCAAGATGCGACGGGCCACCTCCGGTGGCGGGAATAGAGAACGACCGATGAGCATGAATACCTTTGATGATGATGTGACGACAGTTCCCGCAGCGACGGCGAACGGCAATGGCAGCAGCGCTCCCAAGGGCGTGAAGCTGCCGATCTATATGGATAATCACGCCACCAGCCCGCTCGATCCGCGGGTGCTGGAAGGCATGATGCCTTACCTGACTGGCATCTTTGGCAACGCGGCGAGCCGTAATCACTCCTTTGGCTGGGAGGCCGAGGGGGCAGTGGAGAAGGCGCGCGAGCAAGTAGCAAAGCTCATCGGCGCGACGGCGAAGGAGATCATCTTCACCTCCGGCTCGACCGAGAGTAATAACCTGGCGCTGAAGGGAATCGCGGAGATGTATCGCGAGCGCGGCAACCACATCATCACCCAGGTGACCGAGCACAAGGCAGTGCTGGACACCTGCAAACGGCTGGAGAAGTCGGGCTATCGCGTGACCTATCTGCCGGTGAAGGCCGATGGCCTGGTCGATATTGAGGACCTGAAGCGCGCCTTCGACGACAAGACGATCCTGGTCAGCATCATGTTTGCGAACAATGAGATCGGCGTGGTGCAGCCGGTCGCCGAAATCGGCAAGATGTGCCGCGAGCGCAATGTGATCTTCCACACGGACGCAGTCCAGGCCGTGGGCAAGATTCCGGTGGACGTGAACAGCATGAACATCGACGTGCTGTCGCTGACCGCGCACAAGCTTTACGGGCCCAAGGGTGTAGGCGCTTTGTACGTCCGCCGCCGCAATCCGCGTGTGCAGATTTCGGAGCAGATCAACGGCGGCGGCCACGAGCGTGGCATGCGCTCTGGAACGTTGAATGTGCCGGGCATTGTGGGGCTGGGAAAGGCTTGCGAGCTCGCGGGCCAGGAAATGGCAGCAGAGGGTGAGCGGCTGAGCAAGCTGCGTGACAAGCTCAAGACGAAGCTCGAGAGCTCCCTCGACTATATCCACGTAAACGGCACGATGGAACATCGTCTGCCGAACAACCTGAACATCAGCTTCGTCTACGTCGAAGGCGAATCGTTGCTGATGGGCATCAACGATGTGGCAGTTTCAAGCGGATCGGCATGCACCTCTGCCACGCTTGAGCCATCGTATGTATTGAAGGCTTTGGGACTCGGCGACGATGTCGCGCACAGTTCGATTCGCTTCGGGTTAGGCCGTTTCAACAGCGAAGCCGAAGTTGACTACGTGGCGGACAAGGTCATCGATATTGTGAAGAAGCTTCGCGAACTGTCGCCTCTGTACGAGATGGTGAAGGAAGGCATCGACATCTCGAAGATCGAGTGGCAGGCGCACTAGGACGAAACGGATTTTCAGGCACAACGGTATTGGGCAGGATCAGGAGGAACAGAAATGGCATATAGCGACAAAGTGATCGACCACTACAACAACCCGCGCAATGTCGGGCAGATGGATAAGACCAGCGATGCCGTGGGCACCGGCCTGGTGGGTGCGCCGGAGTGCGGCGATGTGATGCGGCTGCAGATCCGTGTGAACCCGGAGACCCAGGTGATCGAGGAAGCCAAGTTCAAGACCTTTGGCTGCGGCTCGGCGATCGCTTCGTCCTCGCTCGCGACGGAGTGGGTGAAGGGTAAGACGGTTTCCGAGGCGATGGAGATCAAGAACACGGATATCGTGAAGGAGCTGGCGTTGCCGCCTGTGAAGATCCACTGCTCCGTGCTTGCTGAGGATGCCATCCGCGCCGCGATCGGCGACTGGAAGAAGAAGAACGGCGTCGGTGAGACGGCGGCTACTCAGGCTGCGGTAGCGGCGAAGTAAGAGCGATGGCAGGGGCAACGACAGAGGTGGCGCAGCCGGGAGCTACTGCTCCTGGCAAGCAGGGCGTGGACGTCACGCCCCGCGCGGTGGCGCGCATCCGTTCCGCGATGGCGAAGGAAGGCATCTCGCCCACGGAGGGCGGACTGCGCCTGGGCATCCTCGGCGGCGGCTGCTCCGGCCTATCCTACACCATTCGCTTCGATACCCAGCCGCGGGAACGTGATCGCGTCTTCACGTACGAGAGCGACGTCCGCGTCTTCATCGATCCCAAGTCCTTCATCTACCTGAACGGCATGGTGCTGGACTACGAAGAGACGCTGATGCGCCAGGGCTTCAACTTTATCAATCCCAACTCGAAGAAGTCCTGTGGCTGCGGTTCCTCCTTCACTGCTTAGAGTTTTGTTTCAGATCGTGTCATCCAGCGTATGCAGAGTCATGCTCAAAATACGAACGAAGGCGGCGTCGAGCAGACTTACTTTGCGATGTTCAGTCTGCCGAGCAAGCTGACCATCGACACGGTCGCGCTGGAACGTGATTTTTATAACCTGAGCCGCCGCTTGCATCCGGATCTCTACGCGCGCAAGGGTGCGGAAGAGCAGGCATGGAGCCTGCGCCAGAGCTCACTGCTGAATGACGCCTACCGCACCTTGAAGGATCCGGTCGCACGCACCGCGTATCTGCTGAAGCTCGAAGGTCTGCGCGTGGAGGACGAAAATTCTGAAACACGGGATCCAGCTGCGAAGCAGAACCGCGTCCCTGCCGATCTGCTGGAGGAGGTCTTCGAGCTGAACATGCAGCTCGAAGAAATGCGCGCGAACCTCAAAATGGGCGAGGATGCCCCGGCATTGCGCGGGGATCTGCAGCGCGCGCAAATGCAGTTCAAAGACATGTTGGCAGCCGTCGATACGGATCTGCATCGCGCGTGGGCGGCATGGGACGCTGCACTGGACGCGAACGATGTAGCAGTAAAGGACAAACAGAAGAATGCAATGGTGGCCTTGCTGGATCGCCGCAGCTATCTGCGAAATCTTTTGCGTGAA
>DASXGY010000102.1:0-2798 GCA_036488835.1 Acidobacteriaceae bacterium | reverse complement strand
TATGGAGCGCGCCGTGAAACGCGTGAAGGCGATCAAGCAGGCGAACCCGCTGGACAAGACGACGATGATGGGCGCGCAGGCCTCGACAGAGCAGATGGAGAAGATCCTGTCTTACTTCGACATCGGCAAGCAGGAGGGCGCTGAGACGCTGATTGGCGGCAAACGCGCGTCGCTTGACGGCGAGTTGGCAGATGGCTTCTACATCGAGCCGACCATCTTCAAGGGTCACAACAAAATGCGCATCTTCCAGGAGGAGATCTTCGGACCGGTGGTGTCGGTGACCACCTTCAAAGATGAGGATGAGGCGCTGGCGCTGGCGAACGACACGCTGTACGGACTGGGCGCGGGCGTGTGGACACGCGACATCAACCGCGCATACCGCATGGGGCGCGGCATCCAGGCCGGGCGCGTGTGGACCAACTGCTATCACCTCTATCCGGCGCACGCGGCCTTTGGCGGCTACAAGCAATCCGGCATCGGGCGCGAGAACCATAAAGCCATGCTGGACCACTATCAGCAGACCAAGAACCAGCTCATCAGCTACAGCCCGAATGCGATGGGCTTCTTCTAGATGCGGCTGACGGTGGGGAGAATCTGCAGGGGAAGCAAGCAGATCTCTCCACTTCGCTTCGCTTCGGTCGACATGACGAGACGTTTGTTGAGAATTTATCTAGATGGATGAACTGACCAAGACGGAGGCAAGGCCGGCCGGTGCTTCAGTGAAAGAAGTGCCGGCCCAGGTCGTCCGCACAGTAGCAGCTACCGCACTGATGGAAAAGCTCGCCCAAAAACACGGCGCGCTGATGTTCCATCAGTCCGGCGGCTGCTGCGATGGCAGCTCGCCGATGTGCTATCCGCGGGGAGAGTTCCTGGTGGGTGACAGCGATGTGCTGCTGGCGACGCTGGGCGAGACGCCGTTCTACATGAGTCGTAGCCAGTTTGAATACTGGAAGCACACGCAGATCATTCTGGACGTGGTGCCGGGACGTGGCGGCATGTTCTCGCTCGAAGGACCGGAGGGCGTGCGCTTCCTGATCCGCTCGCGTGTGTTTACCGACGAAGAGATCGGCGCGCTGCGGGCGGCGGGACGCATCTGAAAATGCTCACACCGCTGCGCCGGAATCCTCACACCGCCGCGCAGGATCGCCCACGCCGCTCAAAGCGGGGCGAGGCACCGCCTGGATGGGCGGACGCACTAGCCCCAGGCGGAGGCCGGTTTCAGCACGGGATAGAGATCGGCGAGGTCGCGCAGGAATGCCCGCACCCGTACGCGCATAGCACGTAAAGCCCAGACGAAGAGCAGGCGACGGCCCCAGCGGTGCCGCATGAGCCAACGGGTGGCATAGAACATGATGGTGCGCTTGAAGAAGTTCATCGGAGCCTCCTGGACGGCTTAGATGCGGAGCACGGGGGGATGCGGCGGGTTTGTCGCAGAAATTCGTAAACGGAGCTAGTAAAGGGGAGTGAGCTTGCGCCGCAGGAAGTTGCGCATCCGCAGCGTGCCCGATTTGTTGCGCCATGAGCCCCAGGAGAGATGGACGCCGATCGTGGTGGCGTCCGAATCCTGCCAGAGATTTCCGTATCGCAGAACGGGATAGAAGACGCGCTGCGGGTAGGGCTGCACCTCAGGATAGCGTTCGCGATTGCCGAGATAGAAGTTGGAGAGACCGCGCGGGCCGGTGCGGGGGACGATCTCATCTTCGGTGAGGTTATCGAGCGCAGACTGCGAAAAGATGTGATCGATGAAGTCCTTCCAGAGCGGATAGCCAGGGGCCGATCCCATGCCGGCATTGCCGAGCTTTAGCCCAAGATGTGTCTCGCGGCCCTCGGCGTCGGTTTTCGTATACGGGTGTTCTTCGATGCCCAGCACGCAGGCGTTCCGCCGCATGTCCTCGCCGATGGGACGAAGAAGCTTGTAATCCGTATCGAAGTAAAAGCCGCCATGCACGGCCAGATATGCGTAGCGGGCGATATCGGCGCGCACTACACCCTTGCGGATACTGCGATAGGACGCGAGGTGGTGAGGGAAATGGGACGCGATCAGGGATTCGTTTTCGTGATCGTTCCATAAGCGATATTGCCAGCCGGGAAGCATGCGCCGCATGCGCCGGCAGAGCTGGTTTTCCTCCCAGGACAGCGCCGACTTCGCCGTCTGGTGGATGATGGCGGGGATCATGATTTGTTCCATTCGATATCTATCCGTTCGAAAGAGAATCATCGCAGACACACCGCGGATCGACAATTCGCGGCATGGCTGCAAGGGTGGCCTGCCGCATGACGACTGGCGACGGAGGAAGGCATTGCGATAGTCTGATGCGTTGGATCTACGCATGCCCTTCGTCCGCCGCTTCGCCATCGCGCTTCTCTTCTCGACTGCATTTGCCTCTGCACAGCAGACACCCGCACCGCCGCCTGCGCCGCAGGCGCCTGGCGCATCGACAGCACAAGAACTGCCCGACTCTCCCGGCGTGCAGGAAGCGCCGGCGGTTGCGCCAACCGGACCGACGGCGGTGCTGGACACCAGCATGGGACGCATCACCTGCCGGCTTTTCGACAAGCAGGCGCCGCAGACGGTCGCGAACTTCGTCGGGCTGGCCGACGGCACCAAGGATTGGACCAACCCGGCGACACGCGAGAAGGAGCATGGCAAGCCGTTCTACGACGGTACGACGTTTCACCGTGTGATTCCCGGCTTCATGGCGCAGGGCGGCGATCCGCTGGGCAGCGGTCTGGGCGATCCCGGCTACTACATTCAAGATGAGATTGACCCGTCGCTGATGTTCAACGTGCCGGGACGG
>DASXGY010000067.1:0-1668 GCA_036488835.1 Acidobacteriaceae bacterium | reverse complement strand
AATCTGCGCCTCTCGCAGCCTGGCGATGATCTCGACCAGGTGGGTACGGGCACGGGCCAGTACCGCCACTCGATATTTGCCGCCATCGCGCTGCGCCTGCTGGATTGCTCGCAGATGGTCTCGGATCACGGCGATCATCGATTCGGCCTCCGCAGCGTCCAGCTCGCCAGACGAGCGAGTGTCTTTCTCGTAGGTCTGCATGTGCAGGCGCAAGCCATCGGCGCCGTGATCCAGATCAGCCTTGCTCGAAACGGAAGCGGCGTAGCGCACCTCGTCATCGGCATCCGCTCCGAGCACGCGTTCGAAGACTTCATTGAGCGGGTTGACGATGGCGGGAGTGGACCGGAAGTTGGTGGAGAGTTGCAGGGCCGTCAGCGGACGATGCGCATTGCCCATCTCCATTCCGTGCTCGCGCACCTGATGGAATAATCGCGATTCCGCGTCGCGGAAGAGATAGATGGATTGCATGGGGTCACCGACGAAGAAGCAGGTGCGGCCGTCGCCCTGCTGCCAGTCTTCGAGCAGTGCGCGCAGCAGGGCGAAGTGCGGACGTGAGGTGTCCTGAAACTCATCGACCAGCAGATGGCGCACGCGCTCGTCCAGCCGCATCAGCACGGCGGGATCCTCGAGCGCAGCATGTGCGGCGATGCCGGCCTCGGCAAAATCGATGACACCCTGTTCCGCGAAGACTACACGCAACTGCGCGATGGCGTGCCGCAGGACGATGAAGATGCTGCGTACCGTGCTCCACTCCTGTTCGGAATAGGCTGCCGGCGGCAGATCACGTACCTTGCAGAGCTCTGCAAGCAGGGCAGTCTTTGTGGAGAGGTGCGCAATGATCGCCTTGAGCTGCGATGCGGATTCGCGGTGCGTTTTTGCCGGGAAGCCCATGCGCGCGTCAATGCTAGAGCGCCAATCATTGTTGCCGGTTAGCAGCAGATGGCAGAGACACTGCCAGTGCGAAGCGTCCTTGAGCTCAGCGGCATCGCGCATGTCACGCATCGGGAGCAGCTGGTCCTGACCGTTATCGCAGGCGATCTTCGCTAGATTCAGCAGTGCATTCAAGGCATCAGGAGTTTCTAAGAACTCGCGGCGAAGATTTTCGATCACACTCTCGTGCTCGCGGCGGAAGGGTTCTTCGAGCTTTGCCCGCAACTCCTCCCAGGGCCGTTCCTTGCGCAGGATTACCGGTAGCACCAGCAACCATTGATCCCGCCGCGCGAGCATGCCGGCGATCAGCGATTCGCAATCCGGCAGGCTGGCATCGCGCAGCTTCAGAATGTCCGCCAGCGCATCGGCGAGCTCCAGCTGTGCCGGGTCGCCGAGATGCGCCAGGGTGCGCTCCGCGGCAAGCGCGTAGAGCGGCTGCACATCTTCAGTTGGGCTGAGCGGGCCGCCAAGCTGCGAGAGCAGCGGGGTCTGATAGGCGATCGAAAGGGCGAGGGAGTCGATGGTCTGAATATTGAGCCGTTGCGGCTGTTCTGTAAGCTGCCAGCCGCGCGCCTGCGCGTGAGCCAGCGCCAGCTGTGCCAGCCTGCGAACCTCTCGCTCGTGCTCACTGGCTGCCGGGTCTTCTCTGCGTGCCGCGCCATCCAACGCCTGCAGCACGCGCACCCGCATCTCTGCAGTGGCCTTGCGGGTGAAAGTGATGGCCAGCACCTGCTCCGG
>DASXGY010000097.1:0-3235 GCA_036488835.1 Acidobacteriaceae bacterium | reverse complement strand
CACCACCGGCCCTGCATCCGGCACGTAGACGAACTGATGCGGGCGATCGATCGGCGCGATCAGGTTTGCCGTGCCGCCCTTCGCGGCCGCGTTGAAGACGCCGTCGAGAAAGCTGCTTTTCACCCGCGGCCCGTAGAAGTCCGGCAGCCGCAGCACAGTGCCGCGGATCTTCCCCGCAGCATCGGCTTCGAGCAGCAGATCTTCCTGCTGCTTGCGCATCTTTCCCTTGAAGGTATGCGGCTCGCGCGGATGATCCTCACGCGCCGGTGTTTGCTGCGGCCGTCCATACGGATACACGGTGCCGATCAGCAGCATCTGTCCGACGCCCTCGGCAATCGCCGCGTCGAGCGTCTGCCGCATCAGCACCGGATGCAGCTCGAAGTGGTTGTAAGGAACGCCCACCAGGTAGACGATCGCGTCAGCGCCGCGCAGGGCAGCCCTTACAGAGGACCCATCGTCCGGGTTCCACACGGCAATCTCGGCCAGCGGATCGGAGCCGAAAGTCCGCTCGAGCGATGCGCGATCGCGGCCAACCGCGCGATAGCTCTCACCACGCTTGCGCAGTTCGGCGGCGATGCTCTCGCCGATCGCACCGGTGGCACCCAGCACCGGCTTCATGGCTATTGCACCTGCCCTTGCGGCCGCAGACGGCGCATCTCCAATGCGCAGGCGACGGCGTTGATCGCGGAGAGCTTCAGATTGTCCGCGGCCGCCCACAACCAGAAGCGATTCGTCGCCGTTGTTTCGTCATCCCCGGAGCGCACGCGAACAAGGACCTGCTCCTGCCCCGCCGCCGCAAGGTTCGACGGTGCATCTTCGTCGCTGGTGGCAATTTCAATGTGCTCGTTTGCCGCCAGCAGTTGGCGCAACTGCTCTGCCGTCATCGCCCGCTCCAGATCGAGACCGAGCGAGACAGTGTGTCCATGGAAGACCGGAGCATGCACTAGCTGAATGGCGACCGCGGGCAGTTTGCCCGCTGCCAGCAATGCATAGTGCCGGCGCACTCTAGCCTCAGTCGCCTGCAGATCGATCTTGCCTTCAGGCCCAGCCGCCGGCGTGGCGTTGAAGGCAACCTGGGTGTCGTAGAAGGCCTTGGGAAGGCTCTGAAAGGAAAGCAGGCTCACCGTCTGCTGGTGCAGCTCATCCATCGCGCCCCGACCGTACTCTGAGGCGGGTTCAAGCACCGTGGCAAACGCCGCGCGGACTGCCGAGGCTTGCCGTATCTGGCCCAGCAGCACGGCCAGCATCAGGGCCGTGGGATGGGCCGGCACTGCCGCCGGTGTTCGCAGGTTGAGCGCGTCGGTCGAACGCTGCACCCACGGCGCCAGCACCACCGCATCCTTCTCCCCGTCAAGCGCGCCCGATAGATCGATGATGGCGGAGCCTGCCTGCGCCGCCGTCTCCCAGTGTTTGCGGGTCGATTCGGCACTCCCGCTGAAAAACGTGAAGTCGGCATGGGCGAACGAGGCCGGCGTGATCGGCTGGATAAACGTCACCTCGTCGCCGACCGACTCCAGTTGACCGATCGCCTCCTGATCATCCATCAGGACAAAATCGGCTTCAGCAAATGGCGACTCGCCAAGAGCTTCGTTGAGTTCCTTGCCGCGCAGGGACGCGGCTCCGACGATGGCAATGCGGTAGGTCGCTGGCATGATTTAGTGACTGTGTTCTTCCGGCACATGGATAGTGATGTTCTCCAGCGGCGAGCTG
Organism: Acidobacteriaceae bacterium; assembly: GCA_036488835.1. Lineage (GTDB taxonomy): Bacteria > Acidobacteriota > Terriglobia > Terriglobales > Acidobacteriaceae > KBS-83. Next base: position 1,525 of record DASXGY010000097.1, on the reverse strand, counting down.
TCGAGAGTGCGGCGCTTGCGCCGCTGCGCCGAGTAAGCAGCGCGCGCCCCCAGGCCGGAGAACATGTAGGCGAAACAGCATAGAAACAGCAGCACCTCTGAGAAAGCGACCACCGCGTAGATGACCACGCCCAGCAGGACCATCAATTGAAAAGGATGCCGTCCTGAGAGGTTGATCTCCTTGCCGCTCCAGAAGCGCCACGTGCTCACCATAAGAAAGCCCGCAAGTCCGACGACAAAGAGCCACAGCGCGCCCAGCCACCAGTACGGCACCGGCGTCCCGTTGACCAGATGCACTACCGACGCGAGCACGCCGGCCGCCGCGGGGATGGGCATGCCAACAAAGTATTTGCGGTCCGGCCTGCCGGGATTCTTGGGCTGCGGATCATGGCTGATGTTGAAGCGGGCCAGCCGGCTGGCTCCGCACAGCAGAAAGAGGAAGCAGACGAACGCTCCCATTTCCACGATCCTGTGCCGCAGCGAGAGATCGATGGTCAGGGGAAGCGTGCGGAAGCCCCACGTGTAGGCCAGGATGCTTGGCGCAACACCGAACGTGATCACATCGGCCAGCGAGTCCAGCTCCTTGCCAAAGTCGCTGGTAGTTCTCGTCATGCGGGCAATGCGCCCGTCGAGCGCGTCGAATGGAATCGCAAACAGAATTGCGAGTGCGGCGTAGTCAAAGTGGTGCGGCTCCAGCCGCGATCCCTGCAGACTCTGTGTGATGGCGTAATAGCCCGCGGCAATATTGCCGGCGGTAAACAGCGACGGCAGCACGAACATGCCGCGCCGCCGTGGCCGCTTGCGCTCGGTCACCGGCGCGTCTCCATCACTTCCTTCAGCAGCGTCGGCTCGTAGGAGGGCACCCCAACATCGGCCAGGATGCTCTGTCCGCCCTTCACTCGCTGCCCGCGCTCCACGCGGATGTGCGCATCGCCGGGCAGCACCAGGTCGCAGCGCGAGCCAAACTTGATAAGCCCGACCCGCTCGCCGCGCAGCAGCGTATCGCCCTCCTTCGGCAGAAAGACAATACGGCGCGCCAGCAGACCGGCGATGAGTTTGAAGACGATCAGGCAGCCCTCACCCTCCATCGTCACCACGCTCTGCTCGTTGCGCTCGGCAGATGCCGGGTCCATCGCGTTCAGGTACTCGCCCTTCTTGTACTGGATACGTCGAATGACTCCAGCGATAGGTGAGCGGTTCACGTGCACATCAAAAACGCTGAGGAAGATGCTGAGCCGGATCCTGTCGCCGTCCGCGGTACGGATGGGGGCGACCTCGGTGATCTTGCCGTCCGCCGGTGAAACCACCAGGCCCGGACCGGCCGGAATCGTCCGCTCCGGATCGCGGAAAAACCAGAGAAAGAACGCCGCCAGCAGCACCGGGACGGCAACCAGCAGCCAACTTGCGAACCAGTCAGCGGTAAAAAAGCGCACCACGGTCGCGACAAGCAACAGACTGATCGCGTACCAATATCCATCACGAACCATGCGGTTCCTCAAGGCGCCATTATACGGGCGCATCCCCGG
>DASXGY010000080.1:0-6264 GCA_036488835.1 Acidobacteriaceae bacterium | reverse complement strand
CGCCTCGGCGCCTCGGTTGACTGGTCGCGCGAGTACTTCACCATGGATGCCGGCCTCTCGCGCGCCGTGCGCGAAGCTTTCGTCCGTCTGCATGAGCAGGGGTTGATCTATCGCGGCGCTTACATCGTCAACTGGTGCCCGGACTGCCAGACCGCCATCTCCGACCTCGAAGTGATTCATGAGGAGCAGATGGGCAAGCTCTACACCATCCCCTACGGCATCGTCGGCACGAACGAATCGCTGCTCGTCGCCACCACCCGGCCGGAGACCATGTTCGGCGACGTCGCCATCGCCGTCCACCCCATCGACGAACGCTACCGCCACCTGCAGGGCGCAAGCGTGCGCGTGCCTTTCATTGGGCGCGAAATCCCCATCGTCGCCGACCCCTGGGTCAGCCCGGAGTTCGGCACCGGCGCGGTCAAAATCACGCCTGCGCACGATCCCAACGACTACGCCGTCGGCCAGCGCCACAAGCTGCAGTCCATCAACATCATGGATGAAACAGCGCACCTCAACGATGTCGCCGGCCCCTTTGCCGGCCTCGATCGCTATGAGGCGCGCAAGCGCATTGTCGCCGAGCTCGAAGGCCAGCCCGGCTACTCCGTGAAAGACCACTCTCACGCCGTCGGTAAATGCGATCGCAGCAAGACCGTGGTCGAGCCGCGTCTCTCCACCCAGTGGTTCATCAAGATTCAGCCCCTCGCCGAAAAGGCCATCGCCGCGGTGGATGAAGGCCACATTCGCTTCACACCCGAGCAATATCGCAAGACCTACGACGAATGGATGCGCAACATCCACGACTGGTGCATCTCGCGCCAGCTCTGGTGGGGCCATCGCATCCCTGCATGGCACTGCGCCGCCTGCGACAAGGTGACGGTCGCGCGCGAAACGCCCGAAGCCTGTCAACACTGCCAATCGAAGGCCATCTCGCAGGAGACCGACGTGCTCGACACCTGGTTCTCCTCCGGTCTGCTGCCCATGTCGGTCTTCGGCTGGCCCGACCACACACCCGACCTCGCCGCCTTCTATCCCACAGAGTTGCTGGTCACCGGCTTCGACATCCTCTTCTTCTGGGTAGCCCGCATGATCATGTTTGGCTGCCACTTCATGCTCGACGTGCCGATGCCCGACGGCTCCGCCCGAACACTCAAAGACGCCGTGCCCTTCCGCGAGGTCTACATTCATGCGCTGGTACGCGACGCCGAGCGGCAGAAGATGTCCAAGACCAAGGGCAACGTCATCGACCCCATCGAGATCGTCCAGCGATACGGAACGGACGCCGTGCGTTTCACCCTCGCAACCATGGCCTCGCCCGGCACCGACATCGCCTTCTCCGAAGCGCGCACCGAGGGTTATCGCGCCTTCGCGAACAAGATCTGGAACGCCGCACGCTTCCTCTTCATGCAGCGCGAACGCCTATTCGGAGAAGGAGGCGGAATGTCTTACGCCCCTATTGACCTCGCCACCGTGGGTCGCGACCAGGAGATTCTCCTTACAGATCCTTCAAATTCCGACGCACCAGAACAGCCGGAGGAGTCGAATCAGTCACGACTCGAAGACCGCTGGATTCTCTCGCGCCTCTACGCCACGGCCAACGCGGTCAACACCGCGCTCGAAATCTATCGCTTCGACGAAGCCGCCCATGCCATCTATCAATTCTTCTGGGGCGACCTCTGCGACTGGTATCTCGAACTGGTAAAGCTGCGCATCGAATCCGAAGACGAGCAGGATCGTATGTTGTCATTCCTGCTCTTCAATGGTGTCTTCGAATCATCCCTCCGCATGCTCTCGCCGTTCATGCCCTTCATCACGGAAGAGATCTGGCACGCCTTCTACGACGGCCATCCCCCGGCACGTTCCATCGCGCTGATGCCGTATCCCGTCGCGGGGAAAAGGAACATCGATCTGGCAGCCGAACGGGACATGGCGCTCCTGCAGTCGCTCATCGTCGCCGTGCGCTCCGCGCGTAAGGACGCCAGCGTACCCGAGCGCGAGTCCGTCCCCATCCTGCTGCGTACCGAGGATGCCTCGGTCTTCCAGCAGAACCTCGCCACCATCCAGCGGCTCGCCCGCGTCACCACGCTCGAAGTGATCCTACAACTCCCCGACGGCCTCGCCCACCGCGCCACGCCAACCTTCGATGTCGCCGTCGTCTACGAGAAGCCGGTGGACACGAAGGCCGAGCGCGATCGTCTCACCAAAGAACTCGCGAAGCTGCAAAAGGAAAAAGAGAACAGCGACCGCCAACTCGCGAACGATGCCTTCCTCGCCAAAGCCCCCGTGCAAGTGGTCGAAGGCATTCGCCGCCGCAACGCAGAGCTCACCACGCTCATCCAGCGTACCCGCGCTGCGCTGGACGGTCTGCCGCCGGAATAACGCACTTCTATCTCAGTGGTTGAAGTTGTACGACAACTGCATACCGCGCCCATTGGCCGTGTCTACCATGGAGAACGAGAAGTTCTTGCTGACGTCCCCGCGCTTGTGCACCACGTATCCGCCGATCAGATAGCCCAGCGTGCTGCCTACCAGCACATCCGATGGAAAATGCTCCCGCGCCAGCACGCGGGATACGCTCACCGTCGTCGCCATGCCATATACCAGCAGCTTGGTATGCCAGCCCGGGTAACGGTCGGCTATCACATGTGCAAAGCTCCATGCCGTGATGGAATGACCCGAGGGCATGGATTGCCCATCCGGCCACGTCCTGGTGCCGTGTGGCCAGAAGCGGCCCGTCTCGTCTCCCTGACTGGGCGTCTCGCGGTTGATCGCATACTTCAGCCCCTCATTCAGGATCGCGGAATCCGCCATCGCCTCGCCGGCAAGCACAGCGCTTTGCTTCAGGTAGTCGTCCTGGCGAAAAGCGCCGAGGCCATAGCCCGCCACCACGCCTCCGATCGGCAAATAGATGGCACCGATGTCTGAGACGCGGCGAAAGTCGTTCTCCCGCTGCGGGTCATGCCCCAGGCTGCGCAGCGCGTGCGCGTCATAGTCGATGGCCACACCCGTCGCCAGGCCAAAGGGCACAATCCATAGCAGGTCGCTGGGCCGCACATGCAGCGGGCTGGTCAGGATATGCCCTTCGTCCTGAAGAACGTGCCGCACACACACACGCGGCGCTCCGACCTCGCACACGTCCTCCTGTGGCCGCACCTGTGCCTGGAGTGCCAGCGGCACAAGCGCCGCCAGAAGCAAAAAGAATCCTCGAAGAAACATTTCCTTATCCTATTGGTCGCTACCTGAAGCCAAGCTCAAGGTTTGTCGCCCGCGCAGCGTATCATGAGGGAGCGTATGGACTGGAAGAGTAAGCGAGTCGAGGCCATCCTGGAACACGCCCTGCTGGAAGACCAGGCGCTCAAAGACATCACAACGGCCTACACCATCGATCCCAAGCTCCGGGCCTCCGGCACCATCGTCGCCAAGGAAGACTGCGTGGTCTCCGGTCTGGGTTGCATTCCCCGTTTTCTGGACATTTACTCCCGCCTCAGCCAGGCATCGGGTCGGGCGAATCCAGTACGCTACGAGGTCGTGCATCATCCGGAGATATTCGACGGCGTGCGCGTCAAGCGCGGGCAATCCATTGCCGTCGTACGCTCCACCGCCCATGTGCTCCTCTCCTGCGAACGCGTGATCCTGAATTTGATGCAAAGAATGAGCGGCATCGCCACCATCACCCGCCGCTACGTCGATCAGGTGCAGGGCACTAAAGCGAAGGTCCTGGACACGCGCAAGACCGTGCCCGGCCTGCGCCTGCTGGATAAATACGCGGTCTCCTGCGGCGGCGGTGAAAATCATCGCCTCGACCTCTCCGACAGCATCCTCATCAAGAACAATCACATCGCCCTTGGGGGCGGCATTCCCAAAGTGGTGGCGGCAGCGCTTGCGGCGCGCAAGACCGGGCAGCGCGTCCAGGTGGAGGTGCGCAATCGCAAGGAACTCGAGCAGGCCATCGAAGCCGGCGCGGAAGCCATCCTGCTCGACAACATGACGCCGGCCGAAGTAGCCGCGTCCGTCAAGCTCATCCACGCGCGCGGAATCAAACTGCCCATTGAAGCTTCCGGTGGCATTCAGTTGGACACCATCCGCAAATACGCTGAAGCGGGCGTCGACTTCATCTCCTCCGGTGCGCTCACTCACTCTGCTTCCGCCGTGGACCTCAGCATGCGCATCGTAGCTGAGAACTGAAGCCCGAGAACGAAACGCCGAAACTGAGCCATGAAGCTGACCGACTCACCCATCGCCGACGTCTTCGCACTCGATACGCTCCACCACGAGCTCGCCGGCACCCCGTTCGCCGGCAAGGTCCGCCACTTCCCTACCATCGACTCCACCAACACGCTCGCCATGCGCGAAGCCGAGCGGGGACAGGAGAGCGGCACCGTCTACCTGGCCGACGAGCAGACCGGCGGCCGCGGACGCGGGGCGCATGAGTGGCACTCCGCCGCCGGCTCCGGACTCTACGTCAGCATCCTTGTGCGTCCGCAAATCGCGCCGGCGGACATCCTTTGGCTTTCGCTCGCCGCTGGCCTCGCCGTGCAGGCGGCATTGCGCGACGTCACCTCCCTCGCGCCGGACATCCGCTGGCCCAACGACCTGCTCCTTTCCGGACGCAAGATGGGTGGCATCCTCACTGAGCTCAATGCAGAAGTCACCCGCGTGCGCCACGCCGTCATCGGCATCGGCCTCAACGTGCATCAGCCCTCGTTCCCGGCGGAGCTGGCAACGCTCGCCACCTCGCTCAAAATCGAAACCGGCCGGGACTGGTCGCGCCAGGATTTGTTAGTCGCGCTCCTGCGCCACCTGAACCAGGAGATAGAGCACCTGACGACGCCGCATCGTCTCGAATCCGCAACTGCAGACATTCGCAGCCGGCTCGCGGCCAGCTCCACCTGGGTACAGGGAAAATCTGTAATCGTTACCGAAGCGGATACCTTTTCTGGCATCACGGACGGCCTGGACAACCGCGGCTTCCTCCGCGTCCGCACTGCGCATGGCATTCGCACCGTACTATCAGGCGGCGTACGGGCCGGCGGTGTGCGCGAAGGGAGAAGCTGACCATGCTGCTCGCCATCGATGTCGGCAACACCAACACAGTCCTCGGGCTCTATAGCACCGAGTCGCCCGAGCTGGTCGCCGACTGGCGCATCACCACCCACAAAAATCAGACCTCCGATGAGTACGGCGTGCTCTTCCTGAGCCTCTTCGCGATGCGTCAGATCGACGTTTCAAAGATCTCCGCCATCATTGTCTCCTCGGTCGTCCCGCCGCTCGACACCACCATCCGCCGCTTGTGCGAGCGCTACTTCGGTCTCCGCCCCATGTTCGTCGAGCCCGGCATCAAGACCGGTATGCCACTGCTCGTGGACAATCCCGCTGAGCTTGGCGCGGATCGCATCGTCAACGGTGTCGCGGCCTTCGCTCGCTACGGAGGCCCCATCATCGTGGTCGACTTCGGCACGGCGACTACCTTCGATGTCATCTCTCTTCGCGGCGAATATATCGGCGGCGTCATCGCTCCCGGCCTCGGCATCTCCGCGGACGCGCTCTTCTCGCGCGCCGCCAAGCTCGCCCGCGTCGATATCAAGCGTCCCGCGCGCACCATCGGCACCAACACCATCGCGCACCTGCAGAGTGGCCTCTTCTACGGCTACATCGGCCTGGTGGACGGCATCCTCGAACGCATGCTCGCCGAAATGCAGAGCGCCCAACCCGAGGGCAGCGTCGCAACTCCGAAGGTGATTGCCACTGGCGGCCTGGCACACATGCTGCACGAAGATTCCAAATACATCACAGCCATCGACGACATGCTCACGCTCGACGGCCTGCGCCTGCTCTACGAGCGCAATCGCAGTTCACGGTCGCGCGGCGCACCGCCCGCCGCCGCTACCGGCTAAGTGCAGAACTACATCAATTACTTCACGGAAATCGAAGAGCACTTCCAGCGCCGGCGCGGTTCCATCCTGCTGCTCTCCACCCTCGACTGGGCTCTCATCGACACCTGGCGCGAGGCCGGTGTGCCCCTCGCGGCAGTGCTGCGCGGGATCGATGCAGCCTTCGACAAATACGAAGCACGCCAAACGAAGGCCCGCATGCGCAAAGTCAACGGCCTCGCCTGGTGCGCGCAGGCTGTCATGGAAGCGGTCGAAACCATGCAGGAGGCAGCGGTCGGCGGTGCGCCACTGCACATGGAGGCCGCGGGCCTCGAGCGTGAGCGCATCGCGCAGCATCTGCGCGCCGCATCCGCTACCTTCGCCCGCGCCGCCGCTG
>DASXGY010000468.1:0-4012 GCA_036488835.1 Acidobacteriaceae bacterium | reverse complement strand
GGGCAGCGACGTAATCAGCACGCCATCGATCACGCTGAAGATCGCGCTGTTCGCGCCGATGCTCAACGCCAGCGTCAGCACGATGACAATCGCAAATGTAGGATTCGCCCGCAGCTGCCGGATGGCGTAACGCACATCCTGTCGTGCGTTCTCCACAAAGCTCGTACCCCGCGCTTCGCGGCAATCTTCCTTCACCTGGTCATGCCCACCAAACACGAGCCGCGCCCGGCGTCGCGCCTCTTCATCCGTCATTCCGGACAGCTTGTATTTCTCCACCTGGCGCTCGAAATGAAAACGAAGCTCCTCGTTCAGCTCCGTCTCTTCTGCCCTGCGCCGAAACAACGCCCGCACGCGAAAACGCAAATCGTTCCACATCGCAGCACCTCACACACTCTCCAGGACCTGAGCGACCGCTGCTGCAAGCTTCCGCCAGCTCTCGGTCTCTGCCTCAAGCTGCTTGCGCCCCATGCGCGTCAGCTCGTAATACTTCGCGCGGCGGTTGTTTTCCGATGTGCCCCATTTGGCCTTGATCCATCCCCGCCGCTCCAGCCGGTGCAGCGCCGGATACAAAGACCCCTGCTGGATGCGCAGCACATCGCTGGACAGCTGTTGCACCCGTTCAGAAATCGCCCAGCCGTGCTGCGGCTCCAGCGACAGCGTCCTCAAAATAAGCAGGTCCAGCGTGCCCTGCGGAAGATCAATGCGTTCAGCGGTCAATGGCGTTCCCTTTCACTTCTACAGGAGTATGACGGTAACTCTTGTAGAAGTGCAAGGGGAAAGAGAGCGACGGTCTACCGCTGCCGCCGTGCCGTAGCCTCGACGTTCCCCCGCGCCTCCCCTATCCTTAAGAACGACCATGTCCGACACCAAGCAGATCCAGATCCACCTCCCCGACGGCTCCATCAAACAGCTCCCCGCCGGCTCCACTGCGCACGATGTCGCGATGTCCATCTCGCCGCGCCTTGCCGCAGCGGCTATCGTCGCCCGCATCAAGCCGATGCAGGCCGCGGCCACTCGCTCCACCAATACGCCTGGCCCAATCCCGGATGACGAAAAATCCGAGGCCGGCGAACAGGCCATGTACGCCGCGCCGGACGCCTCCGCCGAGCGCCTCGTCGATCTCCGCACGCCGCTCACCGAAGACGTGCACCTCCAGCTCCTCACGGAAAAGGACCCCGACGCGCTCCCGGTGGTGCGCCACTCCGCCGCGCACGTTATGGCTACGGCTGTGCTCGAGCTCTTTCCAGAGGCCAAGCTCGGCCACGGTCCCGCCACCGATGCCGGCTACTTCTACGATTTCTATCGGCCCACGCCCTTCACCACTGACGATCTCTCCGCCATCGAGCTCAAAATGGCCGAGGTCGTCGGGCGCGACGAACCCTTCGTCCGTGAGTACGAGCCGCGCGAGAAGGGCCTCGCCGACTACCGCGCCGAAGGCGACTTCATGAAGGTCCACTTCATCGAGCGCTTCACCAAGCCCGGCGACCAGATCTCGCTCTATCGCAACGGCACGTTCGTCGACTTCTGCCGCGGCCCGCACGTGCCCTCCACCGGCCGCGTCAAGGCGTTCAAAGTGATGAGTCTCTCCGGCGCGTACTGGCTCGGCGACGAGAAGAACCCGCAGCTCCAGCGCATCTACGGCACCGCCTTCCATTCCCGGAAGGATCTGGACGAATACCTCGCCCTGCTCGAAGAGGCAAAGCGCCGCGATCACCGTCGGCTCGGAAAAGAGCTGGAGCTCTTCACCAACAATGAGGATGTGGGCGCGGGCCTGCCGCTGTGGCTTCCCAAAGGCGCCACCATTCGCCGCCTTCTGGAGGAATACATTCTTCAGCTTGAGCGGGAAACCGGCTATGAACACGTCTACACACCGGCCATGGCCAAAGTCGATTTGTATGTCCGCTCCGGCCACTGGGCGCATTATCACGAAGATATGTTTCCCCCCATGGACCTGAAGACCGAGCAGCTGGTCCTGCGGCCCATGAACTGTCCGCATCACATCCTCATCTTCGAATCGAAGCTCCGCAGCTACCGCGATCTGCCGCTCCGTCTGGCCGAGTTAGGCACCATGTATCGCTACGAGCGCTCGGGAGCGCTCAGCGGGCTTAGCCGCGTGCGCTGCATGACGCTCAACGATGCCCACATCTTCTGTACGCCTGACCAGATCAAGGAAGAATTCTCCAACGTGATGCGGCTCGTAGAGCGGGCCTATCGCGATCTCGGCATCACCAAATACAGCTACCGTCTTTCGCTGCGCGATCCGGCAAACAAGGAGAAGTACGTCGACAACGATGAGATGTGGGAGCTCGGCGAGCGCGTCCTCCGCGAAGCTCTCGACTCTCTCGGGCTGCCGTATCGGGAAAGCCGCGGCGATGCTGCCTTTTATGGCCCCAAGCTCGACATCCAGCTTGCCGATGTGATGGGTCACGAGGAGACCTACTCCACGATCCAGGTCGATTTTCATCTACCCAGCCAGTTCGCTCTTGTCTACACCGCCGCCGATGGAAAGCAGCACCGGCCCGTCATGATCCACCGTGCCGTCGTCAGCACCATGGAGCGCATGATCGCCTATCTCATCGAACACTACGCCGGGAACTTCCCCCTCTGGCTCGCGCCGGTGCAGGTGGCCTTAGTCCCCATCGCAGAACGTCACAACGACTATGGCAAAAAGGTCCAGGAGCAACTGAGAGCCGTCGGCCTCCGCGTCGAATTGGACAGCCGCAACGAAAAGATGAACGCCAAAATCCGCGACCTCACCATGCAGAAGATTCCCTACCTACTCGTCTTCGGCGACAAGGAGCAGGAAGCCGGAGCGGTCAGCGTAAGAGTCAGAGGCAAAGGCGACCAGGGCTCGATCCCGCTGCCCGACTTCATTGCGAAGGCAAAGGGGCTGGTGGGAAGTAAAGCAATGGAGCTGAGTTAGATATCTGCGCGGCTGGCACTGACAAAGATTCATTCGCTACTTACATTCCTCGCGATTATCGTGCGAGGCGATGATTTGCCAAATACCGGCACGTTTCAGCCAGGTATCGGTCCACACCTGGCACACCTTTGTGCTCGGTTGGGACTTGTCTTTGCCAACAGCATGTTCGCGGCCATAGACAACAGCGACACTGTCACCGAAGAAGTGCACTTTGGCCTCATCCAGCCCGCAATCATGCGCAGTGCGTGCGCCCTTCTCGTCCTTCAGTTCGTCGGCTTTCGTAAAGCGTGCACCCTTCGGTGACGTACCCTGGAAATCGTTGGCGAGCAAACCGGCGACCACCCCGTTATCAACGCACACACCTTCAGCCCACTTGCGCTCCATGTCGATGATGTATGTCGCGGTCTTATCGTTGGCCGACGCCCAGTGACTTTGCTGCGCATGCGCCTGCGGGACGAGCAACAATATCGCCGCGCTTGCCACCGCCCCGGTTGCCGCCATGAAGATTCTCAAATTCATTTCTCCCTCGTTTCATGGCTGCGCGATGGATTTCCACCTGCCCGATTCGACCTGCCAGATATGACCTGCCCGATATTTGTACCAGATAGATACAGTGACTTAGCCGGTGCGGGATGCCGCAACCTGGCGCAGCTGGGGCGGAATGCTCCAACAGACGGCCGTCTTCAACGAATTCTTTTTCCACCGCATGCGTAATTCCAACCGCCTGCTCCGTATACCCCTCGTATGCTCGAATACGACGGCACATTGGCGGAGGCCTTGACTACCGATACGCAGCGCATCGCACGCGGTCTTCGTCAACGAGACATCGCCCTGCTGCACGACCTCGTCGAGCAGTATCAGTTCCGTCTCGTCCGCTACCTCATCTACCTGCTCGGGCGGCGCGATTTCGTCGACGACCTGGTGCAGGAGACCTGGCTGCGCGTCCTGGAGCGAGGCCGCTCCTACGACGGTCGCTCCCGCTTCGAGCCCTGGCTCTTCGCCATCGCGCGCAATCTCACCATCGACCACCTGCGCAAGCGCAGCATCTTCAGTCTGGATTCCAGCGACGATCCAGAGCAGGATCGTGAG
>DASXGY010000454.1:0-6620 GCA_036488835.1 Acidobacteriaceae bacterium | reverse complement strand
GCCCGACCACAGCGTGCCCGCAGCGCATCGTGAGCTGTATGCACTGGCGGAGGAGCTGGCCACCGAGCGCCGTCACGGCAAGAACATCGGCGCGCATTGTTGCGCCGGCATCGGCCGGTCTTCGTTGCTGCTGGCTGCGGTCCTCTGCGTGGAGGGGATTTCGCCGGAACACGCTTTCCGCCTCATCTCGAATGGCCGCGGCCTGCAAGTGCCGGACACGCCGGAACAGGCGGAGTGGCTGGCGGGCTTCGCGAGCGCGTTGCCCCGGTGCTGAGCGCGGCGTCGTCTACAACTTCTGCGGCCTAACAGAAATCGTCTTCAGCCGTGGTGAGGGTTTCCGTTGCGACCACGATGGCGCGCCATTATTGAGCGAGATCGTAAACGGCTATCTGCGTGTCACTCCTGCTAAATGTGGCGACGGGGCGATTGCAGATGGTGCTTCGCATATGCTTCGCGGTCGGGCCTGCCTTGGTGGGCTCGCTTGCGATAAAGCATCCTCCTGGAATACCGCTTCCGTAAAAGTTAGCTACGTAATATCGGACACCATAAGAACGGAGGGTTGGAACAAGAGGATCTTCTCGGCGTATATGCGCTAAGAAATTTTGGTCCATCACCAACCCTTCAGTTTGTATGATCGGATCGGACATGAGAATGCTTGCAACGCCTGCCCTGTCCCCCATCGCATAAATTCCTTTGTGCTCCAGTGAGAATTGCCGCAGAAACTCTCCTGCCATCACGCGACCAGCCGGACGCGGTGGTCGCTGAACGACAAATGTTCCCGCGCAGAGTATGCAGAAGAAAGCAGCTACGCCCGCGACAATCCTGTCGGCAGGGGGCTTGGACAATGCGATCACGCCTGCCAATGTGACGATTCCAGCGATAGACCAGGCGTATAAGTACCATGGCCATGCCGGCCAGTCGCTCAGGATAGAAAGAGCAAAGAAGTAGACGAATGGAAACAGCAGCGTAGGAATCGCGAGCGCTCGGAAGTTCGCCGGCAATCGCCGGAAGGCCAGCGGCAAAACCACAATGCCGGATAGGCCGAGAAGTACGATCAAGACTTCCTGCAATCCCAGCAAGTGGACTACCTGGAGAATTGTAGGGCTGAGGGTGTGTACCGTGCGCAGTTGCTTGGCTTGGCCGGAGACCGGCACAATTTCTCCAAATTTCATTTTGTTGTAAGCGAAATAGGCTGGAAGCGGTAAGAACCCAAGCACAATTGCAGGCCAGTGCCGCATTATCTTTTGCGTGATGGCCAGGCAAATGTACAGACCGGCGACCCAGATCGCGGCATCGAGACGAGACAGTATGAGAAGTGCGGCGAAGAGCGCTGTTCCGAATGACTGTCGCGCATTCTGCGGTGGCGATAGAATCCGGTAGAAAAGCACAAGGGCTAGCGGCACCGTCAGTACGATTTCCATCCCGGACCGAAGCAACCTGAGAGAGAGCAACGCCAGCGCTGCTGCCAACAAATCCGTAAGCCATCGTTCGCCATGGAGCGTCTGCAGTATCCGGCGCGCGAAGAAGTAGGTTGCGAAAACTGAAAGAGCAACAACTACATAGATGGCGGGGATCAGGCTATCTGGAGACCGGAAAAAGATGGACAGCAGCGTTACAGCAACCATCCACAAAGGATGATAACCGTTTGTGGCAACGATCCCATTGAATGTAGACCCGTGGCCGGCCACAATTTCCGAGGCGATTTTTTCGTAATAGAAGAAATCATCCTGAACCATGGTTAGGCCACTGAGGCCGTGGGGCCGATTCAGCAGTAGCCCAATCAGCAGGCAGCCACCTAGGCCGATTCCTACCCAATCGACGGTCGAGTCATAAGCCCTTTTCAATTGCATGCGTGAGGCGAGTTTAAAGACATGCAGATGACCTGTAAAGACGCACTCATTCTGACCAAAGAGAGAATGGAAGCTGTCGCGGCGAGGGGGAAAGTCCGCGCAGCACATCGATGTCGTCGAAGTGTTGCGTCGCGCTGCGCGCTCGTCGGGCGATCTCATTGTGAGCATTCCCACTTAGCAATGGGACGTGTAGCGTGTGACTCCGGCGTAGAATGGGTGCGCTTCCGGCGGCCTGGCCGTTGCGATGCGAACGCTTCCCCACTAAAGGATTGAATCCATGCCTGTTTCCGCTCGACCTGTTGTGAACAGAACATTCTCTTCAAGACACGCATCGCCCATCCTGCTGCTCGCCACTCTGCTGCTTGCGGCCGGCTGCAAGTCCTCTGCCCCGCCAGAATCGGTCAATCCGCAGAATGTGCCCGCGGCCGCGCCGCAGATTAACGGCCAGGATGTTGTCACCCTGCAGCGCAAGGCCACGCAGAATGGCGCGGCGCCCGAGTTCCTCTCGGCGACGGTGATTCCCGGGCGCGGCATGAATCTCTTCCAGATCACCGCGAACCTTCCCGGCAGAGGCACGACGAATGTCTTCTTTGCGCCTTCACTGGATGAAGCCAAGAGCAAGTTCACCGGTACGGACGCCGACAAGAACGGCAATGCATCCTTCGGGTTCGGCGGCGCGTTCCTGGTGCCCTATCCGAACCGCATTCGCGGCAAGCTTTCCGACGACAAGCAGACGATCACCACTTCATGGCAAGGCAAGACGCTGACTCTGCCCGCAAACTTCTCTGGCAAGAAGCCGGGCGCGGAACTGCACTCCATCCACGGCCTGATCCTCACCTCGAAGACGGACGACGTGAAGGTCGCCGATTCGGCCGATGGCCAGACGGTGACCGGCACCATCCACGCCGGCGACTTCGGCGGCCACTGGCTCTCGAAGACGGATCTGGACTTCACTATCGAGCTTGCCGGCAAAGACGTAACGGCGACCATCACGGCGAAGAATGTTGGCGATGCGCCTGAACCGTTGTCGATCGGCTGGCATCCCTACTTCGCGATCCCTTCCGGCGATCGTACGCAGGCGCGGCTGCACATACCCGGGGCAGAGATGGCGCTGGTGAACAACTACGACGACGTCTTCCCCACCGGCAAGCTGAAGCCGGTGAAGGGCACGAAGTACGACTTCAACGCACCCGACGGCAAAGCGCTGGACGACATGTTCCTCGACGACAACTTTTCCAAACTCACTCGCACGGACGGCGCAGTCGATGTGCGGCTGACCGATCCGAAGTCGAACTATGGCATCCACGTGCTGGGTGAGTCGCCGGAGATCAAGACGGTGCAGGTCTACGCGCCGACCGATCCCGGGAAGAACTTCGTCGCCGTCGAAGAGCAGTTCAACTTCGCCGATCCCTTCGGCAAGGAGTGGCATGGCATGGACACCGGCATGGTGACGCTGAAGCCGGGCGCCTCGGTTACCTGGAAGGTCAAGCTGGAGCTGTTCACACCGTCTTCGACGGCAAAGTAGCCTCACGGCTCGAAAGGCGCCTCGGCCTCCCGGCCGGGGCGCCTTTTTCATTTCCGGAATCGCGCGCGCCCATGACCGAAGTCACGTCATCTTCACGCCAAAATTCTGCAACTCCTTGCTACAAGTGCCGTCTTAGTCAGGTATGCAGACCACAAATGTGCTTTGCCTCTGCTGTGGCAGCCGGACGCTGACCGCTCCGGGAGTCTTCGAGCTCTGTCCCGTCTGCTGGTGGCAGGACGACGGCCAGGACGAGGTGGATGCGGATGTGGTACGCGGCGGCCCCAACGGCACCCTGAGCCTGACCGCCGCACGCGCGAACTTCCTGGCCTGCGGAGCTTCCGATCCACGTTTCGTCTGCCGAGTACGTGCGCCGTTACCCGCGGAACGCGCCGCCTTCCAAAATTCGGCGTTTCGCCCGGCAATCTAGGAATCCCTGCAATACCGTTACTCTAGCTGGACCTGCGCGCCCTGCGCGGTTTGACCCCCTCCCCAAAGCCTCTTACCATTGAAGCAGGCGCCTGCCTACGCATCGCCTGGCACGCAACTGCGTCTACCAGGCTCCCCGTCCTATCAGATTGCAGGCGCAGACATTCACGGAAGGCACACTTGAGCGCTACCTTGAGCACCCCAGACACAGTCGAGACCTCCACCACCCCCGAGAGCACCACCGCCGCCCAGCCTGAGGCAGGCGCAGAGCAGGAGCACGATCACTCGGGCCACCATCACGCCCGCCAGCATGGGCCTACCTTCAATCCCGAGGTCACCCGCACAGTAGAGGTGACCATCCCGGAGGATGAAGTCTCCCGCGCCATGCGCTCTACGGTGAAGCGCTACCAGAAGCAGGCTCGCATCCCCGGCTTCCGCGCCGGCAAGGTGCCGGAGTCGCTGGTCCGCGGGCGCTTTGCCGAGCGCATTCGCCAGGAAGTGCTGGAAGCGGTGATGCCGCAACACTTTCAGCGCGCCATCACCGAAGGCAACTACAAGCTTGTCTCGCAGCCCCAGGTCGTCGACATGACCATGGAAGACGGCAAGCCGCTCTGGTTCAAGGCTGAGTTCGAGGTGATACCGGAGTTCTCCGTCGAGGGCTACCAGGACGTGAAGGTCGAGAAGCCAAGCGCGGCCTTCAGCGATGAGGACTTTGCGGCCGAGGTAGAGCGCGTGCGCGACTCCCGCTCCACCATGGAGCCGGTCGAAGAGGAGCGCTCGCTGGTAGACGGCGACTGGGCACAGATCGCCTTTACCGGCAGCGTGCAGCCAGCAGCCGAAGGCGAGACCGCGACGGAGAGTGCGACCCAAAATGCGACCCAAAATGCTCCCCTGACCGGTGAGGACGTAATGCTCGAGGTTGGCGGATCGAATACCCTCCCTGCGTTCACCGAAGCGCTGCGCGGCGCGACCCTCGGACAGGAGCTGAAGTTCGAGGTCAGCTATCCCGAGGACTTCGGCGAGAAGCGGCTGGCCGGCAAGAACGTCGCCTATGACGTGACCGTGAAGAGCATCAAGCGAAAGCTGCAGCCGGAGTTAAACGACGACTTCGCAAAAGAGCTCGGAGATTATTCAAGCTACGAGGACTTCACCACCAAGTTCCGCGAGAATCTGCAGGCAGAAAAGGATCGCCGCATCGAGACCGAGACGCGCGATCGCCTGCTGACCGCGCTCAGCGAGCGCTTCCAGTTCCCCGTGCCGGAGTCGATGATCCAGCAGCAGATCGACACGCGGCTGGACCGCGGGCTGCGTGCTCTTGCCTCGCAGGGCATGCGCGAAGAAGATATGAAGCGGCTGGACTTTGCGCGGTTGCGTGCGGCGCAGCGCGACTCGGCCACCAGCGAAGTGAAGTCGCTGCTCATCCTGGACCACATCGCGGACGCGGAGCACATCGGCGTTTCGGACGAGGAAGTCGATCAAGAGGTAGAGTTGCTATCGCTACAGTTACGTGAACCGGTAGATACCCTGCGCGTGCGATTGACGCAGGAGGGGTCCATCGCTAGAATCCGGGAACAAATTCGAAGGGACAAGACGGCGAAGCTCTTGTACGAAAGACTTTAGTTGTAGTTGGAGCGCGACGGATTTGAATTCGGCAAGCGCGCTTGAGGGGACGCAGGAGAACCAGCCAGCCGGAGGAAGCATCGGCGGGCGAGGAGCATAAAGAAGAGCATGGCACTTGTACCGATGGTTATTGAGCAGACGAGCCGGGGCGAACGCGCCTACGACATTTACAGCCGTCTGTTGCGCGACAACATCATATTTCTGGGTACGCCGATCGATGATCAGATCGCTAACCTGGTGATTGCACAGATGCTCTTTCTCTCCGGCGAAGACCCGGAGAAGGACCTTCAGCTCTACATCAACTCGCCAGGCGGCTCCATTACCGCCGGTCTGGCCATTTACGACACTATGCAGTTCATCAAGAACGACGTGGTGACCTACTGTATCGGCCAGGCCGCCTCCATGGGAGCCTTCCTTCTGATGTCCGGCACCAGAGGCAAGCGCTTTGCTTTGCCAAACTCGCGTATCCTTATCCACCAGCCGTCCATGGGCGGACTTTCCGGCCAGGCAACGGACATCGACATCCACGCTCGCGAGATCCTGCGGATCCGCGAAATCACCAATCAGCTCATGTCAAAACATACCGGTCAATCGCTCGAACGTATTGAGCGGGACGTCGAGCGGGACTTCATTATGAACTCCCCACAGGCGAAGGAATACGGCATCATCGACGAGATCATCGATCGTCCGCGGAATTAAGCGGCCGACAAGGACCTTGGCGAGAAGGAGCAGATTCCATGAAAACGCGCACGGGTTCCGACGAGACACTCCGCTGTTCGTTCTGCCATAAATCGCAGGACGCTGTAGCCAAACTGATCTCTTCTCCCAGCGACTATCCGCGTGCGTACATCTGCGACGAGTGCGTCGCGGTGTGCAACTCCATCCTGGACGACGACCGGACTGAAGCCCAGCCCGGCGCGGCGCCTGCCCATCTGCCCAAGCCGCAGGAGGTCAAGGCGTTCCTGGATGAGTACGTCATCGGCCAGGACACCACCAAGAAGAAGCTCGCGGTCGCGGTTTACAACCACTACAAGCGCGTGCAGATGAACCGCACCCGCGGCAACGATGTCGAGCTGTCGAAGTCGAACATCCTGTTGGTCGGCCCCACGGGCAGCGGCAAGACGCTGCTGGCCCACACTCTGGCCAAGATGCTGGACGTGCCCTTCGCCATCGTGGACGCCACCACGCTGACCGAGGCC
>DASXGY010000409.1:0-3196 GCA_036488835.1 Acidobacteriaceae bacterium | reverse complement strand
GCATGGCAGCGCTTCTGGCAACTGGAGCTGCCCTTCTCCGCCATCGGCCTGGTGTGGAACTCCATGGTCTCCGTCGCCGGCGGCTGGTTCTTCCTCATGGCGTGCGAGATGTTCGTCCTTGGCGACCGCGACTTCCGCCTGCCCGGACTCGGTTCCTACCTGCAGACCGCCGCCGGCAACGGCAACACCCGCGCCATGATCTGGGGTCTCGCCGTGATGATCGCCATCATCGTCGCCACCGATCAGCTCATCTGGCGTCCGGTCATCGCCTGGGCCGACAAGTTCAAATTCGAGCAGGTGGAGAGCTCGCACCGCGCCACCTCGCCCATCCTCTATGCCCTGCGCAATTCCAACGCGATCAGTTGGCTGCATGAGCAGACGATTGCGCCGCTGGGCGAACGCATCTACCACGGCCTCGCCGTACGCCGTCTCCGCGCCCTGGCGCGGCCGGAGCGCAGCGCCGCGTCGCGACAGCGTTCGCTCATCACCAACAGCACACTCTTCATTGTGTTGCTGGCCGCCGCCATCTTCGCCGCCTTCCATGCCGTGCTGCTCCTGCGTCAATTGCACGGCGCAGAAATCCTCGAGCTGCTCAAGGGCGCGGGCGCCACCTTCCTGCGCGTGAATGCCTCGCTGCTCATCGCGGCCCTGTGGACCATCCCGGTCGGCGTAGCCATCGGCTTCAACCCGCGTCTCGCACGCATCGCCCAACCGCTGGCGCAGATCGCAGCATCCGTGCCGGCTACGGCGCTCTTTCCTGTGCTGCTCATCGCGCTGGTCCACGCAGGCGGCGGACTCGGCATCGGCTCCATCGTGCTCATGCTGCTGGGCACGCAGTGGTACATCCTGTTCAACGTCATCGCGGGCGCTATCGCGATTCCCTCCGATCTCAAGGAGGTCGCCGGGCTCTTCCACTTCGGCAGCGTGCAGCGGTGGAAGACTCTCATCCTTCCCGGCATCTTTCCCTATCTCATCACCGGGATGGTCACGGCCTCGGGCGGCGCGTGGAACGCCAGCATCGTCGCCGAATATTTCCATCTGCACGGGCAGACGCTTTCCACGCTTGGCCTCGGCGCCGAGATCAGCCGCGCCACCGACCACGGCCAGTTCGATGTGCTGCTGATGGCAACCATCATCATGGCCATCATGGTGGTCACCATCAACCGCCTGGTCTGGCGTCCGCTCTTCCAGCTTGCTGAAACCAAATATCGCCTCGAAGGCTGAACCCGCGTCGCGGTCATTGGGTGGACATTCCAGCGCTTCACGAATGGAGTACCATACGTCCTGATGACGGTTAACGAACGCATGATTCTTTTGGTAGAGGACGACCCTGACCACGAGGCGCTTACCATTCGCGCGCTCAAAAAGGCCAACATCGCCAACAATATCCGCGTCGCACACGACGGCGAAGAGGCTCTCAACATGCTCTTCGGCAAAAGGGATGACGCGCTTCCATTCCTGCCCCAGGTCATTCTGCTGGACCTGAAGCTGCCCAAGATCGACGGCCTCGAAGTGCTGCGCCGCATCCGCGAATCGGAGAGCACCCGCATGCTTCCCGTGGTCGTGCTCACCTCTTCCGATGAGGAAAGCGACGTGATGCGCAGCTACAAACTCGGCGTCAACAGTTACATCCGCAAGCCGGTCAACTTTACCGACTTTGCCGAGGCGACGCGCCAGCTCGGGATGTACTGGCTGGTCTTGAACGAGGCCCCACCCATGCCCCTGCGTTAATCACCCGCTGTGAACTGACCCTCTTCTATTCCCACCATCCGATGCGTGCCCCAAATCAGCCGGATCAGATCGAAAGCCAGCCAGCAACCGCAATCCCGTTGCGCGTGCTGCTGGTCGAAGATGACGAAGACGACGCCCACCTGCTGACCCGCTACTTCGAGCGAGCCGGCTACAGGCCGTCGGTGCGTCGTGTCGAGACTGCGGACGAGATGCGCCGCGCACTGGACGAAGCCGGTGCCGGCTGGGATGTGGTGCTGGCCGATTTCAACCTGCCCAGCTTCAGCGCTCCGGCCGCCCTGCATCTGCTCAAACGCATGGGGCAGGATGTGCCATTCATCGTCATGTCCGGTGCAGTCAGCGAGGAGACCGCTGTCGAGGCCATGCGCGCCGGCGCCCATGACTACGTTTCGAAACAAAATCTCACGCGCCTGCTCCCTGCCATTGAGCGCGAGCTGCGCGAGGCCCGCGCCCGCCGTCTGAAGCTCGATGCCGAGCAGGCCCTGCGCACCAGCCAGCAGCGTTTCCTACGCCTCGTTCAGGCCATGCCCGTTGGCCTCATCATCGCTGAGTCCAATGGCGCCGTACGCTATGTGAACGCGAGCGTCGAGCGGCTGTTGGGCTACGGCGAGCAGGAGCTGCGCAGCGGCGCTGTCGCCTTTGGCAGCATCTTCGGCGCGGAGGGCCCGGCAGTGCTCACCCGGCTGCAGGCCACCGCTTCGGCTGAGCCGCCGCGGCCCTTTGAGGTGCTCTGCCGCACTCGCGCCGGCGATCAGGTTCCGGTGCTGATCGCTTTGGCTCCGCTGGCCTCCGAGGACGCTTCGGAAATCGCGCCCGCGCAGGAACAGATCGCCATCTTCTTTGTCGATCTCTCCGAACAGAAGCGCAGCGAAGAGGTCATGCGCCGGACCGAGAAGCTCGCAGCCACCGGCCGCCTCGCCGCCTCCATCGCGCATGAGATCAATAACCCACTCGAAGCCGTCACCAACTGCCTCTTCCTCATCGGCTCCAGCCGGCTCGATGCGCGAGCGCTGGAGTATCTGCGCATGGCACAGAAGGAGCTGGACCGCGTCACCCACATCACCACCCAGACCCTGCGCTTCTATCGCCAGAGCACCCGGCCGGTGGAGTCGAATGTGAATGAGCTGCTGGACGGTGTGATCGCGCTCTATGAGCCGCGCCTGCGCAGCTATTCCATCTTGATCGATCGGCAATACCGGGATGTGCCCCCGGTGCACGCCTACGAGGGCGAGATTCGCCAGGTGCTGGCCAACTTCATCGGCAACGCCATCGACGCCATGCATCGCGACGGCGGACGCCTCACGCTGCGCAGCTCCAGCGGTCGCGATCCCGGCACCGCGACGGAGGGCGTATACGTCACCGTGGCGGATACAGGTTGCGGCATGGATGCCGCCACCCGCGCGCGCATCTTCGAGCCCTTCTTCTCCACCAAGGGCATGACCGGCAC
>DASXGY010000353.1:0-12612 GCA_036488835.1 Acidobacteriaceae bacterium | reverse complement strand
CCGCTGGTGCCAGTACGGATAGATCGCCGGCCGGTCGCTGGCCTTGTCCAGTGCAGTCACCTGCGCGTCGGTCAGCTTGAAGTCGGCTGCGGCCAGATTCTGCTTCAACTGCTCCTCGTTGCGTGCTCCGATGATCACGCTGGAAATCGTCGGCCGCTGCAGCAGCCAGTTCAGCGCGACCTGCGGCACGCTGCGCCCGGTCTCCTTGGCCACCGCATCCAGCGCATCGACCACGTCGTACAGATACTCGTCGTCCACCTGCGGCCCCTGCTCGGAGGTCTTGTGCAGACGGCTGGTCTCCGGCAGCGGCTGCCCGCGCCGGATCTTGCCCGTCAGCCGGCCCCAGCCCAGCGGACTCCACACCAGCGTCCCCACCCCCTGGTCCAGCGCAAGCGGCATCAGCTCCCACTCGTACTCGCGCCCCACCAGCGAGTAGTAGCCCTGGTACGCAACATACCGGGCCCACCCATACCGATCGGATACGGCCAGTGACTTCATCAAATGCCAACCGGAAAAATTCGAGCACGCAATGTAACGCACCTTTCCCGAGCGCACCAGCGTGTTCAGCGTATCCAACGTCTCTTCGATCGGCGTCAGCGCGTCGAAGCCGTGCAGATGATAGATGTCGATGTAGTCTGTTCCCAGACGCTTCAGGCTTGCCTCGACGGCACTGATCAGGTGATAGCGCGACGAGCCCTTGTCGTTCGGACCATCGCCCATCGGAAACGTAGCCTTGGTCGAGATCAGCAGATCGTGCCGCTTGCCCTCGATCGCCTTGCCCAGAATCTGCTCCGACAGACCCTTCGAATACACATCCGCGGTATCGAAGAAGTTCACCCCCGCATCCAGACACAGCCCGATGAGGCGCTTCGCCTCCTCCACATCGGTCGCGCCCCACGCACGGAAGAACTCGGTGCCGCCGCCAAACGTGGCGACACCAAAACAGAGCACCGGAACCTTCAAACCGGAGCGGCCAAGCAGTCGATATTCCATACGAGCCTTGATGACGCTCGCCGCCGCGAGGATGCAGCTACGGGCGGCCGACCTTGTGGAAGGCCGTGTCCATGCCCGGCGGCGACGGCACCGGAATCTGCTGCGCATCCACCTGCACCAGCCGGTCGCCGTCCATGCGATAGAGCGATGTCTCGCTGCTCGCCGCCACCGTGTAGATGGTCGCGGACGGATCAGCCGTGCCTTTGCTGGTTGCCCACGCGCCGGTCATCACGCTGGTCAGCGTCCCGCCCGGGGCGTCCTTGTAGATGCGCCGCAGCACGAACGGTGTCTCGCCCGGCGCACGGTAGAGCACAAGCCGCTCCGCAAGCCCGCTGCAGTCGCCGCATGGCTCCGTGCGTTCGTAGGCAGCAACCTGCTCCATCTGCGAGACCGCCGGCGGATGCGCCTCGTCCGGTCCCAGCGCTTCGCCAGCAACGGTGAGCTGGATCGCAACCGTCTTCTCCGGCTTCGCGGCGCGCGAGGACGAAGTGCCATAGACCAGCGTCAGCTCGCCCTCGCCATCCCCGATGGCCCGCCAGGCAAAGCTGCTGGTGCCCTGGTCACTCATGCGTCCGCCAAAGACGCGCTGCGTTGCGCCCAGCTCCATAAGCTGCGGTGGCGCGTGCCCCCGCAGGCTCCACTGCCGCCCGGCAGAAGGCTCCGCCGCAAGGTCGATGCGCAGCACATCGCCCGGGTGCAGGGCCGCCTGCACGCGCGCGCCATCGGCTGCGGTGAGGCGCACGGTCACGGCGCGCCCGCTCACAGTGAGCGACGCGCAAAGCAGTGCGAGCAGTGGACGAAAGCGCATCGACAGCGATTCTATCCGCCAAACAGAGGCGATCCTGCGCGCGGATACACTAAATACTGCACCAGTCATGAGCGAGACCACGAAAACTGTCCAGCCGACGAGGGCTGCCATCAAGGCCGTGCGCGGTACCCGCGACCTGCTGCCGCCCGAAACCGAACTGTGGAACCATATCGACGCAACGGCGCGCCGCGTCTTCGCACGCTACAACTTCGGCGAGATCCGCACCCCGGTCTTCGAGGACACGCAGCTCTTCGCCCGCGGCGTGGGCGAGGAGACGGACATCGTCTCCAAGGAGATGTACACCTGGGAGGACAAGGCGCGCGCGCAGTCGGAGAAGGCGCAATCGCTGACCCTGCGGCCGGAGAACACCGCCGGCGTGGTGCGCGCCTACATCGAGCACAAGCTGGGCGAGCAGGGCCTGCTGCAGAAGCTTTACTACATTGGACCGCAGTTCCGCCGCGAGCGCCCACAGAAGGGCCGCTATCGCCAGTTCTTCCAGATCGGCGCGGAGGTCATCGGGCCGCCGAGCGCGGGCTCGGAGTCGCCGCTGCGCGATGCCGAGGTGCTCGAGATGCTGGCCACGCTGCTCGATGAGCTCGGCATCACCGGCTGGCGGCTGCTGATCAACTCCGTCGGCACGCCGGCGGATCGGCCACGCTACATCGCGACGCTGCGATCTGCCCTGCAACCGGTCGTCGGACAAATGTGTACGGACTGCCAGCGCCGCGCAGAGACCAATCCATTGCGTGTGCTGGACTGCAAGCATCCGGAAGACCAGCCGATCATCGCGACCCTGCCGCGCATCTGGGACTCACTCGACGAAGCGTCACGCGCGCACTTCCAGCAGGTATGCGAGGCGCTGGACGCGTGCGGCGTGCCGTATGAACACGACCATCGGCTGGTTCGCGGGCTGGATTACTACACGCGCACCACGTTCGAGTTCCAGCACGGCGGCCTGGGCGCGCAGAACGCGCTGCTGGGTGGGGGCCGCTACGACGGTCTCTCTGAGGCGATCGGTGGCCCCCGCGCCCCGGGGATCGGCTTCGCCATTGGCGAAGACCGCCTGGTACTGACCTTGCAGGCGCAGGTCGAAGCGCAGACTCTGCCCGCCGACGCCTATATTGCGCCAATAGGCGATGCGCAGAGCTCGCAGGCGCTCGCTCTGGCGCGCGAACTGCGGGCCGCAGGACTGCGCATCGAACTGGGCGATGGTGGCTTCCGGCTAAAGAAGTCGTTTGAGGTCGCGGATAAGCTGGCGCGCAAGATCGTGATACTCGGTGAGGATGAGGCCACCTCCGGTATTCTGACAGTGAAAGACTTCGCTACCGGCGAGCAGACAAAGGTACCCCGGGCCGACCTCGGTCCGCATCTTCGGCCGCCACAATAAAGGGAAACGCAATTGCTCGACTTTCTTGGAACATTGCAGCGCACCCACACCTGTGGGCAGCTTCGCGCCGGAGATGCAGGCCAGCAGGTGGTGCTGATGGGCTGGGTCAACCGCCGCCGCGACCATGGCAACCTGATCTTCCTCGACCTGCGCGACCGGACCGGCATCACGCAGGTTGTGCTGGACAAGGACCTTGCGCCGGTGGGGCACGCGAAGGCCGAGCATGTACGTCCGGAATATGTGGTCGCGGCCAAGGGCACCCTGCGCCGGCGTGACGTGGGTGCGCTCAACCCGAAGATGCTGACAGGCGAGGTGGAGCTGGTCGCGGATGAGCTGCTGGTGCTGAATGACTCGCGCGTGCCGCCGTTTTCGCCTGCAGAAGAAGCTATCGCGAACGAAGAGGTGCGGCTGCAGTATCGCTATCTGGACCTGCGGCGGCCGGAGATGCAGGCTAACTTTGCGCTGCGCCATCGCGTGGCGCTCGCCATTCGCAACTATCTCGCAGCGCAGGGATTTCTGGAGATCGAAACGCCCTTTATGACGCGCTCGACGCCGGAGGGCGCGCGCGATTATCTGGTGCCGAGCCGCGTGCACCCCGCGCATTTCTATGCGCTGCCGCAGTCGCCGCAGTTGTTCAAGCAGATCCTGATGATCTCCGGTTTCGACCGCTACTTCCAGATCGTGCGCTGCTTCCGCGATGAAGATTTGCGCGCCGATCGCCAGCCGGAGTTCACGCAGGTCGATCTGGAGATGACTTTTCCGCAGCAGGAGAAGATCTTTGCGGTGGTCGAAGGCTTCTTGAAGGCGGCGTTTCACGAGGCGGGTGTTGAGTTGAACGGCGGTTTCCCGCGCATGAGCTTCGATGAAGCGATCCGCCTCTACGGCATCGACAAACCGGACATGCGGCTGCCCGCGATGACAGACGTACGCAGCGCACTCAGTGCGCAGACCGCCGCAACGTTGAAGACGACGGCGGCGCTGCCGGTGATCGCAGTCCGCATCCCGAATGTGGGTGAGCTCTCGCGCAAGGAGCGCGACGACCTGCGTCTTCTGTATCCGCAGAAGACGCAGGTGCAGAAGATCAAGGTGTTGGACGATTTCAAGCGGCTGGAGAAGTCCTTCCCGGAGGAGATGGCGAAGGTACGCACTGCCGCAGGAGCAGCGGAGGGTGATCTGCTGGTGCTGGTCGTCGCCGACGGCGAAGATGTGCCGGAGCAGAAGTTGATCGGCAAGCGTCTGCCTGTGCGCGACCGTCAGCTTTTTGAGGCTGCGGGTCAGGTGCGGCTGGCACTGGCACAGCAGTTTGCCGCGCGCCATCGTGCGTTTGAGAAGAAGGGCACGGCGGAAGACTACAAGTTTCTGTGGGTGACCGATTTTCCGATGTTCGAATGGGACGAGGAGAGCAAGACTTGGATAGCCGCGCACCATCCCTTCACCTCGCCGGATGAAGAGGACCTGAAGACAGGCCGGCTTTCCAGCGATCCCGGCGCGGTGCGCGCGCTTGCGTATGACATTGTGCTGAACGGCACGGAGCTCGGCTCGGGTTCGATCCGCATCCATCAGCAGGCAGTGCAGAAAGAAATCTTTCGTGCGCTCGGCATGACGGATGAAGAGGCGAAGGAGCGCTTCGGCTTCTTTCTGGAGGCGCTCACCTATGGCACGCCGCCGCATGGCGGCATTGCGCTCGGGCTTGACCGTATTGCGATGATCCTCGCGGGGGCGCCCAGTCTGCGCGAGGTGATTGCCTTTCCCAAGACGGCGAAAGCGATCGACCTGATGGTCGATGCGCCGACGCTGGTCTCGGATACGCAACTGCGCGAGTTGCATATCCGGCCGGTGTTGAAGGGATAGCTGTGGCGTCAGGGGGCGACGCGCAGGTGCGGATACCAGGTCATCTGGACGGAGGTAGTAAAGTCGCTCTGCCGCCCCGGTGCAAGCACGGGCACGCTCCAACGCTCATACTGTGCCAGCGCATTCAGCTCCAAATCCTTTTTCACGCGCACGATGGCATTCGCCGCGATCAGGTTTTGGGTGGTGCCGCCGGGTACGAAGTCCTTCGCGGATTTGGCGTTGCGATAGCTCAATTGAATCCGCTCCTGCGGCGAGAGCCAGTACGTGAGCCAGCCCTGATAGCCCTTACCCTCGCGCCCGATCCAATTGCCGAACATGTATCCCTTGTTGGTGTAGACGTCCTTATAGATTCCCTCATAGTAGATGTAGCCGCCTCCGAGGCTGCGCGACGTAGGCGGATCGGTGTTAACTGCTTCGGCGCGGAAGTCGAGCTTTGGCGCGCCTGGAAAATGCGAGATATAGATGCCCGGATTGATAGCGGCGTGGCGCGGCGCATCCACGGGTGACACATCGTCGTGGATGATGGAATCGGAATACAGAGTCACCCAGTTGCGCAAAAACGGCAGCCGGTAATTAAAGTCAAAGCTGGCATGGCGCGCACCGGGATCGTCCCTCGACGATTTGTCCTGAGGCGAGACGTTCTGGAAACTGGTGAAGCTGCGCCAGAACGATCCGAAGGTGAGGGGTACGTGGCCTTCGCCGGCAAAGACCACGATACGCGAGAAGCCGAACTCCAGATTGCGAGTCGGCTTAAAGTTGATCTTCTCCGCGTGCACCCAGGGCGAGTTGGGATAGCGATGACCCTTCAGGTCGCCAAATATCCCCTGGTAGCGAAACGGCCCGAAGACCCTGGATAGCAGAGGGATCTGCAGTGGCTCGATCCGATTGATGCTGAATTCGTAAATCGGCTCCGCATTCGTGCTCCACGCCATCGCGCCGCCTTCGCCGGGACCCCACCAGTTCTCAGTTTTGCCAACGGAGATTTCGTGATTGAGGATGTGGTACGAGAGAGTTGCGTCGATCAACCGAAATTCGTTGGTTGTGTCGACTGGGGTCGCCGGCAGCAACGTGGCCTGATCCATGTTCGCGATGGTTTGGCGAACGCTCAGCGGATACGCAGCGCGGCCGGGTGCATGCTCGAACTCGCCGCGCACCTTCAGGGAAAGGCGGACATCTTCCGCGCGAGCGCTGAAGCCGGTCAGCCCGTTAAAGCCACCTTCGTAGGCGCGGCCGTAATCGTTGATCAACGTGGAACCGAAGTGCGAGGAGTCGTTCAGCGGGCGTCCGCCGATGTACATCGCGCGCGCATAGAGGCGATCGACCTCGGCGTGCAGGTTTGACCGGTCGGGATCGAGCGCGTCGCGATCGTCGGAGAGCTCGCGCCCGAGGTCATTGAAGATCTGGCGCGCCTCGCTATTGCCGGGCGACTCTGGTGATCCCTCGAAGATCTTCGCCTGCGACTCTTCGAGCATGTGGAGACAACTAAGGCGCGTCCAGGGGCGCAGCCCGAGGAAGGCGGTATCGATGTAGCCGAGGGAGTAGAGCCGCTCCATGGCGGGGTAGATCCAGCTATCCATCGAGATATAAACCGAGCCAGAGAGATGGTCGTTCGCCGGCGAGAGAGTGACAGGAGCCGCAGACTGCTGTGCATGGGAGGGAAAGCTGAAGACCAGCACGGCGGCCAGGGCCGCAAGACCAGGCAAACGACTCAGGGGAACACCTCGAATGCAAGACTGCTAACTTATCTTACTTTGCTGAGCTCACCCTTGCAGAGCCGAAGGGAGCTCTGCATGAACAATCCGGCCCGCCCGCATGGTGAGATGTACTTTGCCCGGCAGCGACCAGCCGTCAAAGGGCGTGTTGCGGGAGCGGGAGCGCGACTCACTCGCGCGGAATGCCCATTCCGTCTCCGCTGCGAACAGCACCACATCTGCGCCGGCGCCGACGGCAAGCGTGCCCGCGCGCAGTCCGAGAACCGCAGCCGGGCGCGCACTCAGCAGCGCAAGAACCTGCGCGAGCGGCATACTGTGCTGACGATGCAGCACGGCGAGGCTGAGGCCGAGCGATGTTTCCAGGCCGGTAATGCCGTTCGGTGCGCGCTCGAATTCCTGCTCCTTCTCATGCGCGGCGTGCGGCGCGTGATCGGTGGCGATGCAGTCGATGGTGCCGTCCAGCAGCCCTTCGATCATAGCGTCCCGATCCGCGGCCGAGCGCAGCGGCGGGTTCATCTTGGCGTGCGTTTCATATTCGCCGACCGCCTCTTCGGTCAGCACGAAGTGGTGTGGCGTCACTTCGCAGGTGACATGCAGGCCGCTTTTGCGCGCGGCGCGCACGTGGTCCAGAGCCTTCTTCGTGGAGAGATGGGCAACGTGCAGATGCGCGCGATCGTCATTCAACTCGCGAAGCAGTGCGATGTCGCGCGCGACGATTCCGGCCTCCGCTTCGACGGGCATACCGCGCAGCCCCAGACGAAAGGCAAGCGAGCCGGCGTTCATGGAGCAGCCGCCGGTCAGGCGCGTGTCCTCGGCGTGCTGGATCACCGGAAGTCCGGCGGCGGTGGCGGCACGCAGGACGGCACGCATGGTCTCGTCGCCCAGGATCGGCTTGCCATCGTCGCTCACCGCGACAGCCCCGGCGTCACGCAGGGCCTCGTAGTTTGCGAGAACCTCCCCCATGCTGCCGACGGTCGCTGCGCCGATGGGGTAGACGCGCGCCTGCGCTCCGCGCTCCGGCGCCTGCATCCACTCCGTGACCTCGGCGGAGTCGTTGACCGGAAGAGTGTTGGGCATGGCGGCTACGCTGGTGAAGCCGCCGGCCGCCGCTGCCGCGGTGCCGCTTGCGATGGTCTCCTTGTAACTCTGTCCGGGTTCGCGCAGGTGGACGTGAATATCAACCAATCCGGGAGCGACGACGAGCCCGGTGGCATCGATGACCTTTGCGTTTTGCGCATCGATTTTGAGGTGCGGATCGACGGCGACGACGAGGCCGTCCTCGATCAGCAGATCGCGCGGCGCATCGATTTTGGCAACAGGATCGACGAGATGACCGCCCTTGATCCAAATCCTGTTCGGAACTCTCTGACTCATGCGGATGCCGCCTCCGGCATCGCGTCCAGCGCGCGCGCAATCAATGCGGTGCGTATGGCGACGCCATGCCGTACCTGTTCTTCAATGGCGGATTGCGGCCCGTCGGCTACCTCGCTGGTGATTTCCAAACCGCGAATCATTGGCCCCGGGTGCATCACCAGCGCGCGCGGTGCGTTCTCTGCCAGCCGCGCCGTATGCAACTGGTAGTTGGCAATGTAGTCGTCGAGATCGAGCTCGAGTCCTGCCAGCCGTTCCTTCTGGATGCGCAGCATCATCACCACTTGCGCGCTTCGCATCGCTTGTGTGAAGTCCCGCTCGACGGAGATGCCAGGGCCTATTTCTGCAGCGGACTCCGGCAGCAACGCCTCCGGTCCGCACAGGATGACGCGCGCTCCCAGCCGGGGGAGTAGTTGCGCATTCGATCGCGCGACCCGGCTGTGCAGGATGTCTCCGGTGATCAGCACGGTGATGCCGGCGAGCGTGCTCTCGTCGATGGATGCCGTTGCATCCTTTGGTCGCAGACGATGCAGAATGGTCCGCAGATCCAGCAGCGCCTGCGAGGGGTGCGAATGCATGCCGTCGCCGGCGTTCAATACCGGCAATCCGGTGACGCGCTCCAGCAGGTAGGGAGCGCCGGAGTTGGGGTGGCGCAGAATGATGCACTCCGCGCCCAGCGCGCGCAGGGTGAGGCCGGTGTCCTTCAGGCTCTCGCCCTTTTCGATGCTGGAGGAGAGCGCGCTCACCAGCGTGGTGTCCGCGCCCAGGCCCTTCGCCGCCAGTTCGAACGAGGTGCGGGTGCGGGTGCTGGACTCGTAGAAGAGCAGGGCAATCCGGCGCTTGGCCAGGCGGTGGGCGCGCTGCAGCGGGTCTTCCTGCTCCAGAAAGGACGCGGCCTGCATGAGAGCGGCAACGTCGGGAAGCGATAGATCGCGGATAGAGAGCAGCGATCGGGATCGCGAAGGGACCGGCAGCGGACCGGAACGAGCGTCCTGTAGGTGTGGCTGCATGACGGTTGTCATCGTGGCTCTTCCGTCAAGAAAGATCGCACCGCGCCCGGGCTCCGGAATGCATCCATCGGGAAATCTGCTCTAGTCAACCCGCTCCACCAGCAGCACCTGCTCGTCTCCATCGACCTCGTGCAGCTTTACCTCGATGATCTCCCGCGAGGTGGTCTGCACTTTGCGGCCGACAAAGGTCGCCTCGATGGGCAGCTCGCGATGCCCGCGATCGATCAGCGTAAGAAGCTGGACGCGGCGAGGGCGGCCATGGTCGAAGAGCGCGTCCAGCGCGGCGCGAATAGTGCGGCCGGTGTAGAGCACATCGTCGACCAGTACGATATCGCGCGCGTTCACATCAAAGCCGATGGCGCCCGGCTGCACCACCGGGCGTATATCGTGCGTGGAGAGATCGTCGCGGTAGAAGCTGATGTCCAGCACGCCGCTGTCCACGGGATGTTTTTCAATATTTGCGATCATCCGGGTGAGACGTTGGGCCAAGGGTACGCCGCGGCGTTTGATTCCCACCAGGCCGAGCCCGTCCGCCCCGGCGTTCTTCTCCACGATTTCATGGGCCAGCCGGACGAGCGTGCGATCAATCTCCGACGCCGACATGATCCGGCCTTTTTCGCGCAGTTGCGGTGTGGTTGCAGTCATTTCGTGTGGGTTCCTGCCGGATTCCAGCCTGAGTTCTTGGCCGATGATACGAGGTGACGTAGACGCGAGCAACTGGGGCCGCGCTGGGGCCGCGCTATTGCGGTGCGGAGCGGCGGGTCAGCCGCGCGCCCAACATGCCGCCCAGTCCCGCGAGCAGCACGATTCCGAAGGCCAGCACTGCGGTGTAGAAGAAGGTGTAAGTAACGCGGCCGTCCGGGGAAAGGAAGAAATCCAGCATGGCGCGCGCCTGCTGGGCATTCATGCTGTTGGCCTGCGCCATCCGTTGCGTCGCCTCAGCGGACTGCTGCACCTGGACTGCAAATTGCGCATCCAGTGCCGAGCCCTGGTGCAGCGAATAGCGCTCCAAAAGTTGCCACCCGGCCAGGCCGAAGGCGGAGATGTAGGCGGCCAGCAGACCCAGAAGAGTTCCAATGCGGAATCCTGCCTTTCCATTCAGCGGAGTCCCTGGCCGCCGTCTCTGATACATGGAGATCAGGACGATGGGGCCTGCAATGACCAGAGGAAAGAAAACCGGCGCGATAAGGCCCACCGGGATCGCGATCCACAGCGCCAGGCGGATGACGCTGCGCCAATCGATGGAGCGGCGGTCGAGCACAAAAGTGTGAACGGCGCCCGAGGCTGGCTCCCCCGTCTCCTCCGGAGGGACCACCATTAGTTGTGGCGCCGCGCAGTGGGGGCAAAAGCTCGCGTCGTCTTCAAGCACGCCGGAACAACGGTGGCAGTGGGTAACCATGCACTGTTGAAGCTACAGGAAGGGGAAGCCGGGAGCAATTTGCGGTCCCCAGCGCCGTCAGTCGGTCTGGCGGTCCTTCTTCCAGGTCTCGGCGGGAAGATCGAGGGCGATCAGGGTGAATTTCGTCGGCCCGGAGGCGGAGTCCGCGTCGTCCTTGTCAAAGGCCACGATGTGCTGGTGGCGCTTCGAACCGGCGCGCAGGGTCAGGCCATGGTCGCCGGTGTCCATCTTCACGTGATGGTCCTTATCGTTCTCCGAGCAGGTCAGGCCTTCGGCGGTTTTCGCTGGAGAACCAACCGGCTGGTCATCCCGGCATTCGATGACGTCGCCGTAGCGGCTCAGCGACTTGCGATAGTAGGTAAGCACCTTGTCGCGGTCGTCGCTGGTGTTGAAATGGGCGACCTGCACCCGCATCTTCCATTCCCCGAATCCCAGCTGGACATCGGCGTCCTTGTCGCCGTCGTGATCTGGTTGCGCGATGGCGCCGGGATAGAGGGCGATACCTAGGCTGCCGGAGGGCTTGTCCGCGTTCACGTGGATGTTGCCCAGCGGGGTATCGATCTTGACCTTCTTTTCTTCGCCATTGGCCCCCTTGTCCACGTTGATGGAGCAGCCGCCCGTCACCAGCGGCAGGGCCAGAAACAGGAGCGATGCGATGGCGCGGTGCGGTGCTGTGGGCATGACGAAAAACCCTCCGCGAGCAAGATACGCTATGCGGGAATGCCGCGTTCCCAAATTTCTTAAGGCTGTTGATGAGGCGGAGCGGCGAAAAAGGTGCTATCTATTGCGGTCAGCGCCTATACTGCCGGGGAAACGTGCTGCAGGCCTGGGGCCGCGGCACAAGTTATCGAGACTATGGCGAGTAAGTCCTCAACAGCGGTGAGCCGGACGACAGCGGGCAAAACGGCGGCGAAGAAGGCCGCGGAGCGGCACGGGCAGGCGCGGCACAAAAAGCAGACTCTGCCGGAGATCCCGGACAAGCTCTACTACCGCATCGGCGAGGTGGCGCGGCTGTGCGGGGTGGAGACCTACGTGTTGCGCTTCTGGGAGACGGAGTTTCCGCAGCTCAAGCCGAACAAGAGCGGCGCTGGGCAGCGGCTGTACCGGCGGCGAGAGGTGGATCTGGCACGTCGGATCCGTTATTTGCTGTATGAAGAGGGCTATACCATTCCGGGCGCGCGGCAGCACTTCCAGGCGGAGGCGCGCAAGCCCGCGGAGAGTGGGCAGCTCCAACTGGCCGCAGGCGGCATGAAGTCCGCGCCCAAGCTGGGCAAGCTGCGCAGTGAGCTGAAGGAGATTCTGGGCATGCTCTCTACCGCGCCCGGCGCCAAGCGGCAGCCGCCCGAGCCGCCCCGCACGACGCGGCGTGAGAAGGCGCGTGGACCGGAACTCTTTGACTGACGGGAGGCCGGGTCATATTCAGACCCGATTTCAGAGAAACGATGCCGAGGTGGTGTCGGACTCCTCCTCGATCTCCATGGCCAGGATCTCCGGATCGGCGTTTTCTATGGCGGCTGCTCGGGGCGTCATAAAGCGCTCCAAGGCCTGCATGGCGCAGCCCTTTCCGCACAGATGGCGCATCTCGGGATTGCGGCTCTGCTCGGCGCTCCAGGGCATGACGGAGAAGCGCTGCGGGACCTGGTCTTCTTCGTCGCATGCGCAGTCGTGATGGGAGAGCATCCACCAGTGATTGGCTTCGCCCTTCTTCTTGCCGCAGATATCGCAGGTAAAGGAGACATCCCAACCCATAAAGACCTCCATTTGGCACAAGCTTGGCTGACCGGGAAAGAGGGCCGGCGAACATGGTAGCGTGAATGGGAGGGCGATTCCTACGTTCCGGAGGGCCGCCGTGGTTTCGTCGGTAACCCGGATATCGCCTTAGAACTGGAGTTGGGCTCGTGACCTGTCTGGAATGTTCCTCGTCGAGCTTCCGGTTATCGCGTTTTCGGTGGAGCGACCTGGAGCGTCTGGCGCTGCTGCAGTACCCGGTGCGGTGCCGGAATTGTCATAGCCGGACCTTCGCCGGCTTGCCGCTGGCGCTCGCGCTCTATCAGGCGCGACGGGCCAAGCGCGTCAAATTG
>DASXGY010000285.1:0-2045 GCA_036488835.1 Acidobacteriaceae bacterium | reverse complement strand
CGGTGTGCGACCACAGCGCGATGGAGTGGCTACTCCGCTGGTCTTTCTGTTCGGTGCGCCGCTGCGCCAGCGAGATGGCAAGAGCCGTACCCCACGCCCCGCTGCCGATAATGGCGACGCGGCTCACGCGGCAGCGGCCTTGGATTTGCCGAAGCGGTACTCGGTACCGGCGAGCAGACGGCGGATGTTCGCGTGGTGCTTGGCGATGACGATCAGCGGCAGCAGGATTACCACCGCGATCATGAAGGGGGTAAGCGGCTCGTGTGGCAGGAGAAGCGCCGCTACAGGAAAGGCAATCGCCGCGAGGATAGAAGCCAGCGAAACGTAACGGCTCAGGGCAAAGATCACAATGAAAGAGGCCAACGCGACCAGCGCTGCCGTGGCTGTAATCCCTAGAAACACGCCGAAGCCCGTAGCAACGCCCTTGCCCCCCTTGAAGCCAAGCCAAAGCGGATAGACATGTCCGACGAGCGCGCAAACAGCGGCTGTTGCGGCCAGATTCTGGGTTTGGAACTGCGTCTGGTGAACATGCAACCCAACGTGCCACGCCAGCAGCACAGCAACGTAACCCTTCGCCGCATCGAGCAGAAAGGTTGCGGCACCCAGACCTTTGCCACCGGAGCGGATCACATTCGTAGCGCCAATGTTGCCGCTGCCCTGCTGGCGGATGTCCTCGTTGCGGAAGACGCGGACCAGAATGAGGCCGAAGGGAATGGAGCCCAGCAGATATGCGACGACGCCGACGATGAGGTAGAGGAGCATGGGAACGGCTTAGAGTGTAGCGGTTCTAGCTTCTGGCTTCTAGCTCCCCGCTGCAATGCGCGAGGGCCATATCGCATTTGCGGAACGTGGCTAGAAAGCCAGAAGCTGACTCGCTACATGAGCCGTCGCCTCACGAGATCGAGTGCGGCCTGCGCGCTCAGCATGCGCACGCGCTCCCGGGTGTTTTGCGTGGTCAGCCCGGCGAAGTTCTTTTCCACCACTTCGGTCTCCTTGCCATGTGCGACCGCGATGTACACCAGGCCGACCGGCTTCTCCTCTGTCCCCCCACCTGGCCCTGCAATTCCCGTCACAGCGAGGCCGGTGGTGGAACCGGTCTTCTTGCGAATGCCTTCGGCCATGGCCTTCGCCACCTGGCTGCTCACCGCGCCATGTTGCGCAATCAGCGCCGGGTCTACGCCCGCGAAGAGGTTCTTCATCTCATTCGAATACACGATTGCCCCGCCCAGGAAGGCGCGCGAGCTGCCGGGGATGCTGGTGATGCGCTCGGCCACCAATCCGCCAGTGCAGCTCTCTGCGACCGCAAGCGTCGCGCCCTTCATGCCGAGATAGAGCAGCACAATCTCTTCCAGCGATTCGCCCTGCGTCGAATAGATGAGGTCGTCCAGTTCCTCTTCGATTCGGCCGGCCAGCTCATCGACGCGCGCCTGCGCGATCTCGAGCGCCGCCTTCTCGCAGATCAGGTTCAGCTGGATATCGCCGCCGCTGGCCAGGATGGTGGTCTCGATGTCGGGGTAGTGTTTGTAGATGGGCGCGATGCGCGCATCGCACGCCGATTCGCCGATCATCGCCGCTTTTAGCGTGCGCATGGCGATGAAGCGCTGTGGCAGTGCTTCGCGCAGGCGCGGCATGCACTCCAGCTCGAAGATGGGCTTGAGCTCGAGCGGCGGTCCGGGCAGCAGCATCAGGATCTTGCGATGGCCGCCGAATACCGTGTCCAGCCACTGCGCGGGCGCGGTGCCGTTCGCGTTGGGCACTACGTGCGCGCCGTCGAGCACATCCGCCTGCTGCGCATTGTTCTCGGTCATGCTCATGCGGCGCGCGGCAAAGCGCTTGTAGAGGTCAGCGACGATATCCGCATTACGCCGGATGTGAATCCCCATGGCCTCGGCTACGGCCTGGCGCGTCAGGTCATCCTGCGTCGGTCCGAGGCCACCCATGATGACGACGATATCCACGCGCTGCGCGGCAACGCGCACGGCGCTGACGAGATGCTCCATGCGATCGCCAACCGTGGTCTTGAAGGCGACCTTCACGCCGATCTC
>DASXGY010000248.1:0-8300 GCA_036488835.1 Acidobacteriaceae bacterium | reverse complement strand
GGGCGCTCGTAGAGAAAGGGCTTCTCCTTGGCAAACCAGCCGATGTCAATGGGCTGCAGGCCGCTCTCGAGAGCATCGGGCGAGACATAGAGGAACGCCGCGCCGGGGCCACCGCGGAGGTATTTGTAACTGCCTCCGATTACGAAATCAACGCGCATGGCGGCGACGTTTACTGACAAAGCGCCGATGGCATGGTAGGCGTCGACCAGGAGACGCGCGCCGTGTTGATGACATGCCTCGGCGAGTCGATCGAGATCGGGGAGGACCTGGCCGGTGGCGAAGAGGACTTGCGACACGATGACTAAGTCGGCATTGCGAACGGCTTCGAAGAGTTGTGAGAGATCGATACCTCCGTCATCTCCACGGCATGGGACTGACTGCAGGTGGATGCGGCCGACCGCTGCGTACTGTTTGAGGATGATGTCGACGGAGTCGAATTCGAATGTGGTCGTGAGGACGCGCGGTGTGCCTGCGAGCGCGTTGAGGACCGTGCGGAGACCCTGGCCCGCCGAGACTTTGGGAACAATACAGTCACTGCGCGGCGCGCCGATGAGCTGCGCGATGCGCGCCCGGTGCTCCTGTTCTTCCTGCTGCCATGGCTCCCATGCGTTGTGGAGCTTTGTCTGCCAGTGCTGAAAGCCTTCGCGGAGATCGTCTTCGGTCTGGTCGAGTGGACGGCCGAGAGAATGGTTTGCGAGATAGATGCCAGGTGCGGCAAGCGTTCGCGAGAAGAGCGGGTAGATGGAGCGGCGGAGCGAATCCTCGGTAAGCGGACCGGGAGCGAGGGCGGCGACTGCTTCGGAAATCTTCATTCGTGTGGCGCCTCGGTGTGCGAGGCATCTTTTGGAGCTTCGGTACGCGACGCCAACAGCTCGGGGAAGAAGGTCAGCTCGAGCGCCTGGCGGAGGAAGCCGACGCCGGAAGAGCCGCCGGTGCCGCGGCGGAAGCCGATGATGCGCTCGACCGTTTTGAGATGACGGAAGCGCCAGAGCTGGAAGTATTCTTCGACGTCGACCAGCTTCTCGCACATTTCGTACGCCTCCCAGTGCTGCTTCGCGTTGCGATAGATTTCGCGGAAGATGTCGACAAGCGCTTCGTTGCGGATGTGTGGAGCGGACCAGTCGCGCTCTAGGCATGCGGCGGGGACCTTGTAGCCGCGGCGCGCGAGGTAGCGAAGGAACTCGTCGTAGAGGCTGGGCGCGTTGAGTGCGCGAAGGAGGTCATCGTGCACCGCGCCGTCGTGCGCGAAGACCTGGATGGTATCGGAGTTCTTGTTGCCGAGCAGAAACTCCAGCTTGCGGTATTGCCAGGACTGAAAGCCGGAGGCGTTGCCGAGGACGCCGCGGAACTCCATGTACTCGGACGGGGTGAGGGTTTCGAGCACCGCCCACTGGTCGAAGAGCTGCATCTGGATGAGCTTGATGCGGGAGAGAACTTTGAGTGTCGGCGGCAGGCGGTCATTGCGGATGTGCTCGATGGCGGCGGTGAGTTCGTGAAGAATGAGCTTGATCCAGAGCTCCGCGACCTGATGCTGGATGATGAAGAGCATCTCGTCGTGATGTTCGGGCTCGGAGAGCGGGCGCTGCTGCGCGAGCAGACCGTCGAGCGACAGATACCCGGTGTAGCTGAGGCGATCCGAGAAGTCGCGGACGATGGTGGGTTCGACGGGGCGCTGATTGTTGTCTGTCATGTTGGCCTGCACATCGCTTTTCAAGTGCACAGGGAATGGTAACTCCGAGAAGAGTGCGGAGGGATGCAGATGTTTGACGCGCGCGTGGGATCAGGCAGTCACGAGTACTTCATCGGGCGCTTCGCTGGGTGCGCCCGTGAACTCGATGCGGAGCACGGTGATGTCGTCGTTCTGTCCGAAGGCCTGGGCCTGCTGCACGATGGTGGCGGCGGACTGACTGCTGATGGTCCGGACGCGGTCGAAACCGAAGAGCTCGTTTTGGGAGTTCATGGCTTCGACGACGCCATCGGTGAGGAAGGTGAGACGGTCGCCGGGCTGCAGGGTGACCACGCGCGATGAGAAGTCGATGAGGTTGGCTACGCCCAGCGGCAGTGAGCCCTCGAGATCGAGCTCCTGGCCGTTGAGATAGGGCGGAAGATGGCCCGCGTTGACCACATGCATCGTGCCCTCGGGGCGCAGTTCGGCAGCGAGGCAGGTGGCGAGGTGGCCTCCGGAACGGCCAATGAGGCGCTGGTTGAGCATGGTGAGCATGGCGGCGGGGTCGAAGCTTTCGTCGGCGCGAGTGCGAATGGCGCCGACCAGCACAGCGACTAGCATGGCTGCGCTCATGCCTTTGCCGGAGACGTCGCCGACAACGACCAGCAGGCTGCCATCGGGTTTCGAGAGGGTCTGGAAGAAGTCGCCGCCGACGGTTTGCGCCGGGCGGTATTCGGATTCGACAGAGAACGACGGCGAGTGCAGGATCTCCGGCACGAGCACGCGCTGCTGCAACTGCTGCGCCTGTTCCATATCCAGGGCGACGGCCTTCCGCGCTACCTCCTGCCCTACCTGGGTGCGCACAAAGCGCCGCAGCGCCAGCGCGCCAACCACCAGCAGCAGCAGCATATCCGCGATAGAGCGGACGGGAATGCCCAGTCCGAAGGGGAAGAACGTGCTGGGGATATGGAAGGTGGTCAGAAGATACAAACCAAAGCTGGAAAACTCGAGCAGCAGGATGGGAAGCAGGGCCAGCAGCGCCTCAGTACGGTCGCGGCGGAAGCCTTCGATCAGGATGACAGCCAGCAGAACCCCCAGCCCGGCCAGGCACCACAGCGATGCCGTGTTCGACCAGTGCAAGGCGGCTTGCGGCACGAAGCTGAGGCCGAAGTATGGCGAGTTTACGCAGAAGAGGGCCAGCATCTCCGCCGCCGTCAGCAGCCACGCCGTCCGCGGAATCCATCGCTTCTCCCGCAGCCCGAACCAGTGCCACCAGAAGATGACCCACAAAAGCAGGGTGAGCGGATTAAGCAGGACGTTCACGAAAAGTAATTCGGTCGCGACGGTCAGCGCAAAGGAGAGGCTCCCGAGCACTGAAGTCAGAGTGAGGAGGATGGTGCAAAGCAGCGCCAGAAAGAGCCACAGATACATGCGCTGCCGCCGGTCGCGCAGCCACGCCCACAGTGCCAGCGGCGCGATCAGCAGGAAGAGGAATGCCCGCAGGAGAGCGCCAAACAAGCTATGCAGATTAGCGTCGTCGTCCGCGGCCTGCAGCAGCCGCACGGTGGAGGCCAGCCCCAGCGCCGGCGGCCCGTGCATGCCGCCAACATCGGGGCCCTGAAATCGTGTGGCCGGGGACATGTACAAGCGCACCGCCACTTCGATCTCCCCATCCGGCCCCGGCGCGGGCAGCGCAAAGGAGAGCGGTCGCGTGTAGTAAAGCCTGACGCCACGTGCGGAGAAGCCACCGAACTGCCCGACGTAGTGCTCGTTGGCGTAGACCTGGTAGGCGTCATCCACATCCTCCGGCATCTTGAGCCACAGCGGCCGGCCGGCAAGAGAGTGGTCCTCACCGGTTACCTGCAGGCGCAGCCGGTACCACGCATAGCCGCTCAGCTCGGGATAGCCGCGCGCCGTCCAGCCGGGCACGAAGCCAGCTATGCCAACACTCAGATCGACCGAGCCGGTCTTGGGCGTGAGGTCAACCGGCGCCCAGTGCGCATCGTCAAAGCCTGGCTGCGCCCACACCGGCGAGCCGTTGACCCACGGCGAGTCGCCGGGCGAGAACTTCCACGGCCCGGTGAGCGCAACCGCCGAGTTGCCCAGCGTGATGACCTGCGCGCGAACGGCAGAAGAGGCAGGCGCGGCGTGCGGTTGTGCGTGTGAAAACTGGGGGGCAGATATGCAAGCGAACAAGAAGACAAGGCCTATCTTGCGCATGGTGGGGAGAGTAACACCTGCGACGTGCCGGGCGACATGACGATCTGATCTGGCGAAAGGGCGAGTGTGAGTGCAAGATATTGCAAGAAGCCGGACCCAGTTAGCTGGGCTGCTGCCAAATAGATTGAAAAGGCCCTCAGGTTCGTGTCGGGACATTGTATCGGGCAGTTCTGCTTGCGATATCTCAGGCGCTCAGATGGAAACCTTCCTGAAGGGCACAGGCGCTCATCAAGATCATCAATGTCGGATCGATGGCAACGTGCGAAACCTCGTCCATCGAATGCAGGCTATCCAGGAGGCCAACTACTTTCTTCTGATCGAAGAACGGAATCGAAGCGAGAGCCGGTCCGCGGAGCGTGTCGTTCATCATCACGCTGAGTTTTTCCTTGGGATTCAGCGTGGCCGGCGGGCTCAGAAATGGATGCTTCTGCCGGCGGTAGACAGTATCCGTGATGACATCGCGAACGGCTTCCCGGAGCACATATTTCTCCGTCATGCCGTGGATTTTTTGACTGACCGGCTGAGAGCGGATGACTTCGACAACGTGGTGATCGAGAAAGGGGACGCGGCCTTCGATGGAGTGTGCCATTTCCATGCGATCACCGAGCATGGCGAGGATGTAGTTAGGCAGCAGGGTCTTGGACCAGAGATAGAGCGATACATGTACAGGATCGCGATCTTCCAGCTGCCGGCGAACGTCAAGCTCGCCAAGCAGGGCATGATAGCTTTCGCGGTGGCCAAACTGGCCAACAAACTCCGGCGCAAGCAGACTCTGGATGGTGGCGGCGCGGGCGGAAAAAGTTTCCATCCAGGATGGAACAAAGCCCAGCACTCGCTTGACATTTTCAAGCGGTTTGCAAGTGCCATGCGGCAACAGCAGTCCGCGCGAAACGGGATTGAGCTTATCCAGGCTGTCGAGAAGCGCTGCAATCTCATCCGGGCTCTGTCCCTGCTGGTTGTAGAGAAGCATGTCGCGGCGGAAGTGCGCGTAGCCGCCGAGTAACTCGTCCGATCCCTCGCCGGTGATCACGACCTTATAACCAGCGTCGCGCACGGCACGGCTCAAAAGATACTTCGCCACGCCGTGCGCGTTGATGCAGAAGGTTTCCGATTGCAGGATGGCCTCGGCGAAATGGTCAGCGAGATCATCCTGCCGGATGGGAATCGGAAAAAACTCCGCGCCCACCCTGGCTGCCATCTCTTTGGCTTCTTTTTCCTCGTCGTAGTCGCCGAGGTCGAAGGTGAGAGTAAAGGCACGGATGGGATCGCGACGATGCAAGGAGGCGAGACCGAGGGTAGCGCAGGAATCCAGACCTCCGCTGAGATAGCAACCGACGGGCACATCTGCGCGAAGGCGCAGGCGCACCGCTTCGTCCAGCGTGTAACGAAGCTCCGCGGCATAGTCTGCGTCGGAGCGCTGCGACGGAGTGCGCTGCGCCCGGGGATAATTGAAATCCCAGTACTGATTGACCTGAATATGCCTGTCGGTCGCAAGCACATAGTGGCCCGGCGGTACCTGGAAGACTCCTTCGTAAAGTGTGCGCATCTGATGGCCGCCGACTTCGAACGAGTTGGCGACGGACTCAGCATCCCAACGAGCGGGCACTCCCGCGGCAAAGAGGGCTTTCACTTCCGAGGCGAAATAGAGAGTTTCGCGATGAAGGGCATAGTAGAGGGGCTTGATGCCGAAGCGATCGCGGGCAGCGAAGATGGTTCGGTTGAGTTCATCCCACAGCACAAAAGCGAACTCGCCGCGCAACCGATGGAGACATGCAGGGCCGAGATCTTCATAGAGGTGGAGAGCGATTTCACTGTCCGACCTGGTACGCAGGCGATGGCCTGCTCGTTCGAGCTCCTGCTGGATGGCTTCGTAGCCATAGAACTCGCCGTTGACCACGATCCGGGTGCATTGACTTTCACTGGCGATCGGCTGGTCGCCGGTGGCGAGATCGATGATGCTGAGCCGCGCATGCCCTAGCGCGATGCGGCGGTCGGGTGAGATCCAGTGCCGCTGTCCATCCGGACCACGGTGGTAGAGACTCTGCGTTGCGCGGGCGAGCGCCTCTGTTGATACGGGATCACGACGCGAGAAGAACGCGACGATTCCACACATTCTGGTGTGCACCTCGGATCCAATTGTCGTGGGGGTCGTTGGACGAAGCGCAGCTTATCACGATTCCTCTCACACTCGCTGGATTATCAGGGAACACCTTCGTTCCTTCGCTCACTCAACCCACAGCAAGGGCTGGCGGATGGGATAGTTACGACGAGTTGGATGGGGTGGCGGCGATCCGTATAGTGAACAATCAGAGATGATACGTAACCATTTTGTGAGTGGAAAGAGGGTCCGTGCTACTTGAACCTGCCTGCTTGTGCCGCCGTGCTTCCCTGCTTTCGATGCTGACGGTTTTGGCGATGTGGTGCTTCCCTGCTCTTGCGCAGAGTGGGCCTGGGGCAGGTGCGAGCGGTATGTCGAACGCGGCGCCGAGCGGGATTACGAGTTACGACCCGCGGCTTACGTTTGCACCGCTGACGCTGCCAACTCCAGTGAACGCGTACCGGTCAAGCAATGGTGCACCAGGGCCGGAGTATTGGCAGAACGAGGCGGATTATGAGCTGCACGCGACATTGGATACGGCGAATAAGCAGCTTCGCGCGACCGAGACGATCACCTACACCAACAACAGCCCGGATGTGCTGCCGAGCGTGTGGGTGCAGTTGGAGCAGAACATCTATCGGCACGACTCACGCGCACACATTATT
Source organism: Acidobacteriaceae bacterium (assembly GCA_036488835.1). Lineage (GTDB taxonomy): Bacteria > Acidobacteriota > Terriglobia > Terriglobales > Acidobacteriaceae > KBS-83. Next base: position 1,651 of record DASXGY010000248.1, on the reverse strand, counting down.
TCCGCCGGATCGCCGCGTCCGCGCAGACGAAGAGATGCAGCGATCACGGATACGAATGCAGCGCCTGAGAAGACGACGACGGATGGCTTTGTCTTTGATTCCGTGGAGATCGAGCGTGGCAAGCAGACAGCAAAAGCCGACTACATGGTGAACGATACGCGGATGCAGATCCGGCTGCCGGAACCGCTAAAAGGACATGGCGGACAGTTGAAGATCCACATCGAGTATCACTACCAGATTCCGGGCGAGTGGGGCGGGCGCACGTCCTGGGGCATGTCGAAGCAGGGCGAGATTTACGACATCGCGCAGTGGTATCCGCGCATGTGCGTGTATGACGATCTGCGCGGGTGGGACACGCTGCCGTATCTGGGGAGCGAGTTTTACCTGGAGTACGGGAGCTTCGACTACTCGGTGACGGTACCGTCGAACATGATCGTCGCGGGGTCCGGCGAACTCGAGAATCCGAAGGATGTGCTGACGAAGACGGAGATGGAACGGCTGGCGCAAGCGCGCGTGAGCGATACGACGGTATACATCCGGAAGCCAGACGAGGTGACGGACCCGGCGAGCCGCCCGAAACACGATGGCACACTGACCTGGCGCTTTCACATGGACCATACCCGCGACGTTGTGTGGAGTGCATCGCCGGTGTTCGTGTGGGATGCGGCGCGAATCAATTTGCCGGATGGCAAGAAGGCGCTGGCCATGAGCGTGTATCCGCCGGAGAGTGTGGGGACAGATGCGTGGGACAAGTCGACCGAGTATGTGAAGGACACGGTGGAACATTTTTCGAAGCAGTGGTTCCCCTATCCATGGCCCGTGGCGATCAGCGTGGCGGGATTTTCAACTGGGATGGAGTATCCGGGAGTTGTGTTCGACGGCATCCCGGACAAGGGCGCGTTCCTGTTCTGGGTGACGGCGCACGAGATTGGGCATAGCTGGTTCCCGATGATTGTGGGGTCGAATGAGCGGCGGCACGCGTTCATGGACGAGGGCTTCAACACTTTTATCGATATCGACGAATCGGCGACCTATGCGGGCGGCAAGTACGGGCCGAAGCGCGACTCGGAGTATTCGGCGGGTGGCGAGCCGCCGGACACGATCCTGAAGGTGCTGGACAATCCCGATGCGCCGACCTTGATGGCGCTCGCAGATTCGTATGGGTGGACGCTGGGCCATCCGATGAGCTACTTCAAAGGAGCGTACGGCATGGTGCTGCTGCGCGAGCAAATCCTGGGGCCGGAGCGTTTCGATTGGGCGTTTCGCAAATACATTCGCGACTGGGCGTTCAAGCACCCCTCGCCATCGGACTTCTTCCGCGAGATGCAGAGTGAGGGCGGCGAGGACCTGAGCTGGTTCTGGCGCGGATGGTATTTGAACAACTGGAAGTACGACGTAGCGGCGGACAAGATCGATGGCGCAACAGTGACTTTGACCAATCGTGGACAACTGGTACTGCCGACGACGGTAGAGGCGACATTCACCGATGGAACGAAGACACGGGTGAAGCTGCCGGTAGAGACGTGGATGTCCAAGGGGACGTATACGTGGACACCTGACAGCAAAAAACAGATCACCTCTGTAGTGGTGGATCCGGATCATCAGTTGCCGGATGATGATCGGGCGAATAATTCGGTGAAGGCGCCGTGAT
>DASXGY010000036.1:0-2478 GCA_036488835.1 Acidobacteriaceae bacterium | reverse complement strand
GGCGACCCCTGCTTGCCGCTCAGGCGCCTCTTGCTTGCCACGCAGGCGCCTCTTGGACGATTGCAGAAGGCCGCGCGAGGCGGCCTTCCCTTATACCTTTGGTTCGACCTTCGCCGCGAAGATGCCGGCGAACGCCTCACGCACGCTCCAGAAGACAATGATCCACAGCAGTAAGGTGATCAACGCAAGCGGAAGGCCCGAGGGCGCCATGGTGATGTGGTAGAGCAGGATGTTCACCAGGATCGCGGCCAGGATGGTGACCGCAAGAGGGATATAACGGCCGGAGAGCAGCAGAAGGCCGCCGATAAGCTGCAGGCCAAAGACCGGCATAGCGTAATGAGATTCGAAGAGCGCTTGCAAAAACTGTGCGGGCACCCCAGTCATAGGCGGCGTGTGCAGGAATTGCAGGAACCCGTTCAGGCCGAAGAGGACAAACTCCAGCCCCAGAAGAATACGTGCGATCAGGACGGCGACTTTCATGTGTGCTGCTCCTCGGTGAGACGGTGGTCTGACAACCGGTACGGGAATCTTAGCCTCAGGCAGCGCTGGTGCGTATCTGCTCCAATGCGGGGCGAAGCAGGGTGCCGCGGTCGATGGCGCCGGACATGAGCTGAGAGACTCCGCCGACGGAAAGAATGCGGACGTCCGTGATCCCGAGGAAGCCGAATATCGCCTTCAAATAGGGGTCGACGAAGTTCAGGGCGGCGGCGGGACTTTCCGGCGAATAGACACCGCCACTCGCTACAAGCAGCGTTGCTTTCTTGTTTTGCAGCAGACCCTTCGCACCGTTTGCGTCATAGGCAAAGGTACGGCCAGCGCGGGCGATCTGGTCGATCCAAAGCTTCAGCGAGGACGGTATAGAGAAGTTGTGCATGGGAACGCCGATCACGATCTCGTCCGCGGACTCCAACTCGTGAATCAGTTCCTCGGAGGATGCCAGAAGAGCATTATGCTCGGCAGTCCGTGCATCTGCTGGAGTGTAGGCGGCATGGATCCAGGCCTGGGTGATCGGAGCGGGTGTGAGTGCGGCGAGATCGCGATAGAGGACGGTGCCGCCAGGATTGGCAGTTTTCCAGGTGGTGGCGAACTCGCGGGCGAGTTCACGGCTAACGGAAGTTTCAAGCGGGCTGGCGTCTAGATGGAGTAGTGTCGGCATAGATTTGCATCTCCTGGGCGACATTTGCAGTCAAAACAGCAGATGTCGTATTCAGTAGACGACAGTCGTTGTTCAGACGATTCAGAGTTTTTTTGGACATTTTTCTAGGGTTAGGTATGCCGATCTCCGACTGTGAGGTACGCGATCCACGCATCCGCCGGACGCGCCAGCTTCTCCAGGGCGCGCTGATGCAACTGCTTGGATCGAAGCCGTTTGACGACATATCGGTGCAGGACATCACCGAGGCGGCAACGGTGAATCGCGCCACTTTCTACGACCATTACGCAGACAAGTTCGCCCTGCTGGAGGCACTGATCGCCGGCGGCTTTCACCAAATGCTGAAGGAGCGGTCCGTCCACTATGACGGCACCTGCCCGTCGGCTGCGGGAGCGATCGTTCTGGCTGCCTGCGATTACCTGGCAACGATGCGTGCTGCCCAGGCCGGATGCGAGCGCCGCAGCAATGTTGAGGCGCTGGAGGATGCGGCGATGATCGCTGCCATCCGGCGCGTCATGGCGGACGGAATGGCCAGGTACACGTCGGTCCCGGAAGAGCGGCTCGCCATGCAATCCGCGGCGGCAAGCTGGGCGATCTACGGAGCTGTCAAAGAATGGCTGAATGTGCGCGATCGGCGCCCGGCGGAGGAGGTTGTGCCGGAGATCGTCGCGATGATTACGCCGCTACTGGGCAGCGCAATCGAGGAACATCATGCCGCGCTCGATGCCGCGCACACCATGACCTAAGGTCGCGAGAAGCTGCTTCAGCCATTCAGCCCTCGACCGGCTCCACATAGAACATCTCGTCGGTGGAGCGAAAGCCGTTGCTCTCGTAAAGAGCGCGACCGGCGGCGGTGGAGTGGAGCGCGACCACGCGGATACGGCGTCGTCGTGCCTCATCCAGCGCAAGCTCGATGAGGTGGCTCGCGATGCGCTTCCTGCGGTGCTCGGGCTCGACGTAGACGTTCAGAAGATAGCCGCGATGCTCCGAGGTGGGATCGAGGGGATGCGGCGGCCAGTCGAGCATCATCAATCCGCTACCGCCAATCACCTCGCCCGTATCGTTGAGCGCGAGCCAGCCCATGTAGTTGCCGGATTGCAACTGCTGGGTCACCCACGGCTGAAAATGCTCAGCCATCACGTCGAGAATGCGATTGTCCGAGCGGCCCGCGTCCACGAACATGCGCCGGCGATGGCGGGTGATGGTGGCGGCGTCGGCGGCAGTAGCGGCGCGGGTGGCGAGCATGCCTGTGAGTATAGACCGCAGTGTCATGCAGCGTGACGGTGGCTCGTACACTGGGTGCGCATGGCAACGCGCACATCCCA
>DASXGY010000033.1:0-8665 GCA_036488835.1 Acidobacteriaceae bacterium | reverse complement strand
ATTCCGCGCTGGCTGCTGGTCATCGAGATCGCTCTGTTCGTCATTCTTCGGCTCTATGTCGGTGCACTGGTCTTTCTGCTGCCGTGGCGCAGCGTGTGGACCACCAATGCGTTCATCAACAACTGGCCTACCGTGGCCAACTTCATGGCGCAGGGCTGGGTGCGGGGCATCGTCTCCGGCCTCGGCCTGCTCAACATCTGGATCGCGTTCAGCGTCGTATTTCGCAGCCGTCGTCGCCACTAATCTCTTATGTCCGATCAATTGCCCAATCCGCTCGAGTCTGCGTCGCTCGCTTACGAAAACCCTGCCTTCCTGAACAGTGCCGATGGCCGTTTGATCCGCATCATGGCCGAGTACGCCGAGCCTCTCGCCCGTTTCCGCCGTGAGCGCATCCGCGATACCGTCGTCTTCTTCGGCTCAGCCCGCTTCCACGCACTGGATATCGCGAACCAGGAGCTGCAGCTGCTGGCGCGTCCCTACGGCAGCGAACCGGCGCCGCATCATGAACAGCCGGCAAGGGGCGCGGAGTTGGAGGCCTGCAGGTTGGACGACGGCAACTCCAATGATCTGAAGTGCCGCCGCGCTGAGGCGGCAGTGGAGATGGCCCGCTACTACGAAGACGCGCGCAAACTCGCCTCGATGCTCACCGAGTGGTCCATGACCTTGAAGGGCCGGCAGCGCCGCTTCGTCGTCACCTCCGGCGGCGGCCCCGGCATCATGGAGGCCGCGAATCGCGGCGCCTACGAGGCCGGCGGCCCCACCATCGGACTCAATATCAAGCTGCCCTTCGAGCAAATGCCCAACCGCTACATCACGCCCGCGCTGAACTTCGAGTTCCACTACTTCTTCATGCGCAAGTACTGGTTCGCCTATCTGGCGAAGGCTCTGGTGGTCTTTCCCGGCGGCTTCGGCACGCTCGACGAAGCCTTCGAAATCCTCACCCTGACCCAGACCGAAAAGCTGGCCAAGAAGATCACCGTGATCGTCTACGGCTCGGCGTACTGGAAATCGGTAATCAACCTCGACACGTTGGTGGAGAAGGGGGCTATCTCGCCCAAGGACCTGGACCTCTTCCAGTTCGCTGACACGCCGGAAGAGGCCTTTGCGCTGTTGCAGCAAGGACTTACAAAGAACCACCTCGAGCCCGAGAGCCGCCACGCTGCGCCGGGAGATACCCCGCACGTGTTATACGGCCCCGGGGACTTCGCCCCGGACATTGCAAAAACGCGCTAACTACAACGCGTAATTCCCGTAACGGATATGGTTCCTTTCCGCATCTGACACTAAGGTTGCACCAAAGTTACAGCATCTTCTTGTCTGCGTAATGTCTCGTTCATAGGTCCCTTCTCATACTGGCAGTGCAAGGTGTGAGGAGGGAACCATGAAGGGATCGCAGATCTCTTACTTGTGGAAGAACCCCGATGCCGCGCGCAACTTCAGCACGGGCGTCTCGCTGCACAGCCACACCAACCGCTCCAAAGAGACGCTGGACTTCGTCGTCAAGGTCATCGCAAGCGATGGCTTCTGGGGGCGTCTCTATCGACGGATCGAACCTCTGCATTCGAAACACGCAGTTTTGAAAGTGGATTATGCGCGCGGCTATTGGACGCCGCCGCTCACACCGCGCCTCGCCTTCGATCTGGAGCGTCGTCAGATCGAGAATAAGCTCCAGCGGCCAGCGCTTGTCTCCATCACCGACCACGACAACATCGAAGCGCCACAGTTGCTGCGCACCGTCGCCAGCGCTCGTCACATCCCTGTTTCTGTCGAATGGACCGTGCCTTTTGCCGGCGATCAATCCTTCCACCTCGGTATCCACAACCTGCCCAGTGCAGAGGGTGCGGAATGGATGCGTATCTTCGAGGCATTCACCGCGCATCCCTCGGACGTTCGACTGACCGAGATGCTGAGCGCACTGCATGCGCTGCCCAACGTTCTTATCGTCCTCAATCATCCGATGTGGGATCTCTACGAGATCGGTTCCGTTCGCCACGCATGGCGCGTGGAAGAGTTCCTGCAGCAGAACAGCGAATTCATCCACGCCCTGGAGCTGAACGGCCTGCGCAACTGGAACGAGAACCGCGTGGTACGCGCCCTGGCTGAGCGCTGGAACATGCTGCTCATCTCCGGCGGCGACCGTCACGGACTGGAGCCGAACGGCAACCTGAACCTCACCAACGCGACCTCCTTCAACGAGTTCGTGCACGAGATACGCGATGAGGGCCGGAGCCACGTCCTCTTCATGCCGCAATATGCACAGCCCTGGAAACACCGCATCATGCAGTCCATGCTGGACGCAGTGCGCAACTATCCCGACTTCCCGGAGGGCTCGCGCCGCTGGGATGAGCGCGTCTATCACCCTGACGCGAACGACATTCCCCAGCCGGTAAGCGCGCTCTGGCCCGCCGGTCACGCGCCGCTGATGTTGCGGCTGAGCATCCAGTGCGTACGCCTCATGGGCCGTGCACCATTCAGCGGCAGTCTGCGTCTGGCCTGGAACGAATCGCGGCAGTTGCACTTCGCTCTCGGCGAGGGTGAGGTCGTCTAATCTGCCTTCCGCTTCCCGCGAACGCGGCATCCACTCCGTCATGCCCGCGGCGTCTGAGGCTCCTGCGCTCTCCAATCCACTCAGAGTTCAGCCTCGAGTCGCGTATTTTCCGGACGCTTTCCACGAGATCAACGGCGTAGCACACACCAGCCGGCATTTCGAAGCCTTCGCCCGTCGGCGGAGCCTGCCCTTTCTCTGCGTGCGCGCGGGACCGGCCGACGGCGCCGGCAAGGATGGCCCGCTCCGCACACTCGAGTTGCCACGTAGCGCATTCTCCATTCCGGTAGAGAAGGATCTGCGCTTCGACCTTGCGTATTGGCGGCATCTGCCGCGCATCCTCGCCGACACCCGGCACTTTCGCCCGGACATCCTCCACATCACGGGCCCTTCGGAGCTTGGTTTCATCGGCGCATGGATCGCGCGCCGCTTGCGCGTGCCCCTGGTCGCCTCTTGGCATACCAATGTGCACGAGTACGCGGCCACCCGCTCCGGCTGGTTCACACATCTCTTCGGCGGCCGCGGCCCGCGCGTCAGCCGGCAGATCGAATCTGCGGCACTTTGGGGCTCGGCACTCTATTACAAGCAGGCGCGCGTGCTCTTCGCGCCAAACGCGCAACTTTGCGCAGTCCTCGAACGCGCCACTGGACGTCCCTGCCACCTGATGACCCGCGGCGTGGATACTGAGGCCTTCTCGCCTGCCTATCGCGACCGTCGTCCGGACGATGCAGACTTCGTTCTGGGTTTTGTCGGACGCCTCTCGGTCGAGAAGAATGTTGCGCTGCTGGTAAGCATCGAAGAGCAGCTTCGCCAAAATGGCGCGAGCCATTTCCGCTTCCTCATCGTTGGCCACGGCGGGGAAGAGGCATGGCTGCGCGGGCGCTTGCAGCGCGCGGAGTTCACAGGAGTCCTCCGCGGCGCGAATCTGGCCCGCGCCTACGCCAACATGGATGCCTTCGTCTTCCCCTCGCACACCGACACCTTCGGCAACGTGGTGCTGGAGGCGCTGGCCTCCGGTGTTCCCGCCATCGTCACTCCGGATGGCGGCCCGGCACGCATCGTGCGCGATGGTGACACAGGCTACGTCCGCGCGGATCAGGATTTCGCGGCAGCCATCGCGATGCTCGCGAGCAATGCTCCGGCACATGCAGAGATGCGCAGGCGTGCACGCAAATACGCGCGCTCCGCTTCCTGGGATGCTGTCTTCGAGAACATCTACGCGCGCTACGATGGGGTGCTGGCCGCAAACAGAAACGGCGCAACTCACCACCTCGGGCAGCAGACTGAGCCGCGCCCCTAAACAGCCGTACCGGGCGCTACTGAACCTGCCCGATATACACCCCAAACGGCGGCAGGTTGACTGCATCGAGCGCTGCCGGATCACTCGAGCCAGGCGTCTTCAGCAGCGTCTTCGCCTGCTTGCTGGCAATGCCCTGTTGCGACAGATCGAAGCTGATCTTCTGCGCCTCCGGGGTAAAGTTGCAGGCCACCACCACCGCCGGCTGCCCGGGCGCCTGCCGCAGCCAGGAGAGCACCTTCGTATCCGCCGTATTCAGCAAGGTCAGGTTGCCGGAGTGCAGCGCCGGATTGTCGCGGCGAAGTTGAATCAGTTGCTTGTACCAGTTCAGCAGCGAGTCATCGTCGTGTACTTCCTCAGCCACGTTCACCGTCTTGTAAGTGTCCGGCACCGGCAGCCATGGATGCTCGCTTTTCGTGAAGCCGGCCTCGGGCGAACCATCCCACTGCATCGGCGTGCGCTCACCATCGCGGCCCTTCTCGTTCGGCCAGCCCGTCCTGCCGACCGGGTCTTTAACGTCCTCAATCCGGGTAGGCGGCGTCGTCTTCATCCCAATTTCATCGCCGTAGTACATCAGTGCCGTGCTGCGCGTCGCAAACAGAATGGTGGCCAGCATGCGCTGGATCTCCACGTTGTGTTTGCCGTCGCCGTAGCGCATATCCATGCGGGGATTGTCATGGTTGTCGAAGACCAGCAGTGGCTGGTTGTCATCAATGTCGTGCTCTACCTCGCCGATGCGCTCACGGAACTCGTTCACGTCCAGCTTGTTGATAAAACCCACCTGCATATCCATCGGCAACTGCAGCTCATCGTGATTGGCGCCGTACCACTTCTGCAGCTCCTGTATGTTCGGCAAATACGTCTCGCCAATCAGCACGCGATTGCCGGGGAAACCGTTGGTGACATCGCGCAGGTCGCGCATCACCTTATGGACCTCCGGCAGGTTCTCCGTCAGCGAGCCGTCGATATTCGGGTCGCCATACTTGTTTGTGCCGGGCAGAATCTTCTCGTCCTTGAGCGACGGATCCTCGAAGAGTGTAGGAACAGCGTCCAGCCGGAAGCCCGCGACTCCCTTCTTCAGCCAGAAACGCACGTTGCCCCACATCGCCTGCTCGACTTTTGGATTGCGCCAGTTCAGGTCGGGCTGCTGGATGTAGAACTTGTGGTAGTACCACTGGTCGGTCTTCGGCGAATACTGCCACGCCGAGTGTCCGAAGGCCGACTGCCAGTTGTTCGGCGGTTCACCCGGGCCTTTTCCGTTCTCCCACACATACCAGTCACGCTTGGGATTGGTCTTCGAGCTCTCCGATTCGATGAACCACGGATGCTTGTCCGAAGTATGGTTCATCACCATATCCATAATGACGCGGATGTCTCGCTTCTTCGCCTCAGCTACCAGCCGGTCGAAGTCGGCCATCGTCCCGTATGTCGGATCGATGCCGACGTAGTTCGAGATGTCGTAGCCGAAGTCGACCTGTGGCGAGGGATAAATCGGCGACAGCCAGATGGCGTCCACGCCAAGCTCCTTCAGGTAATCGAGCCTGCTGGTGATGCCGTTCAGGTCGCCGATGCCGTCCCCGTTCGAATCCTGAAAGCTGCGCGGGTAAATCTCATAGATCACCGCGTGCTTCCACCAGACATCGCCGCTCTCCGCCGAAGCCGCTTTGCTCTGCGCCTTATCGCCGGTCGTCTTATCTGCTGCGAACCCTGTATGGCTCACCGCCGCCATGCTCAGGACCAGCAATGCTGCCAGCATCGTTCTTTTCGTATCCATAACTCTCCTGAGGCCATCGCCGCACCGCAGCGAAGCCGTCCGGCATCGAAGCCTAACACATGGCCGTGCCAACGGGGCATCGCAAACCCTCGTGCTTCCGGCACGACGCATGATAGGCTCGTGGGCACGTCCGGGCAGTCCATGGTTTACGATCGTCAGTCGTTCCAGGAGACGCGAATGCATCGGCGGCTTTTCTTTGAGACTTGGTTGCGATCTTGTCGTCTCGCGGGCACAGCGTGGCGGCCCAGTGCGGCTGCCCATTGCGGCGGCGCAATGCGGCAATCCAGTGCCGCGATCCTCATCGCGCCCGCGTACGCGCCGAGGTCCGCATGAGCGATCGTAAGAGCATCGTGGGTCTCGGCGAGCTGCTGTGGGACCTGCTGCCCCAGGGGCCGCAACTTGGCGGAGCGGTCTCGAACTTCGCCGTCATGGCGGCGCGCCTGGGCAACAACGGCGCCATTGCTACCCGCATCGGCACCGATCCGCTCGGCCGCGAGGCCATGAGCTACCTCAACACCACGCCGGTCGACACCGGGTATATCCAGGAAGATTTCAGTCGTGTCACCGGCACGGTGACTGTCACGTTGGACCAGGGCGAGCCGCGCTACACCATCCACGAGCCCGTGGCATGGGACTTTCTGGAGCTGACCCCGCACTGGCTCGCTCTCGCGGAGCAGGCCGATGCCGTGTGCTTCGGCACATTGGCTCAGCGATCGCCAGCCTCACGGCGCACTATCGAGAGCTTCCTCCACGAGACGCGACCGGAGTGCGTCCGCATCTTCGATGTCAATCTGCGAGCGCCGTTCTTCAGCCCGGAGATCGTCGAGCGCTCGCTCGAGCTGGCCACCATCTTTAAGCTGAATGCCGACGAAATGCCGCAGGTGCTCTCCCTGCTGGAGTTTCCGGACGCAGCGGGCACCACGCCCGATTTCCTGCTAAACGGCGCACGCCAGATCATCGACCAGTTCCCAGTGCGGCTGGTCGCCATCACGCTGGGGGCGCAGGGAAGTTTGCTGGTCACGCGCAATGAGGTCGATCGCCATGCCGGCTACCCGGCGAAGGTGGTCGACGCCGTCGGCGCCGGCGATGCCTTTACCGCGGCCCTCACCCATTACTACCTGCGCGGCGCATCCTTGTCGCAGCTCAATGCCGCCGGCAACCGCTGGGGCGCCTGGGTGGCCTCACGGCCAGGTGCAATGCCCCCGCTGCCGGAGGCGGAACGCGACGCCCTCATGCATCAGATCGCCCAGGCATCCTGATCCTGGCGCGCGAGCTCAGGTCCGCACCTTTCCGCCGCACGCCTCACCCTGTATCGTCAACTAGATATGGCAGTTGCTATCTCGCCCGCAGAGCGGAAGGCGCTGGGTCAGGCGCGCCGCAAGCAATTGCGCCGCCAGGAGCACGCGCAGTGGCGGCCTTCCGCGCATCGGCTCTCGCCGATCACCATCATCGCCCGCTCCATGCGCGGACGCATCGCGTCGCTGGTCGCGCTGAAGTACGAGCGCATGCTCGCCTCGCCCTTCGGCTTCTTTCGCGGGGCTGCGCCGGTCATGGCCGCGGACCTCGCGACGCAGCCGAACACCGGCATCCTCTCTCAGATCTGCGGCGATGCCCACGTAAGCAACCTGGGCGCTTATGCCGCGCCGGATGGCCGCCTCGTCTTTGACATCAACGACTTCGACGAAACCTGCGCTGGGCCCTTTGAGTGGGACCTGAAACGTATGGCCGCCAGCCTCGTGCTCGCGGGGCGTGAGAATGGCCAGAAGTCTTCGGCGTGCGGGGAAGCCGTCTTCATCCTTGCCCAGAGCTACCGGCGGCTTGCCGCCAGCCTCGCGCGCACTCCGATCGTGGAGCTGGCGCGCTACCAGGTGCATCGCCTGGAGCGCGTGACGCCGGTATCGGACGCGCTGCGCAAGGCACAACGCGAAACGCCGCTCAGCACTCTCGCCCGCTTTACGGTGGAGGTCAAGGGCGGTAAGTCAGGCCAACCCCACCGCCGCTTCAAGGAAGAGCCGCCGCTGCTCACCCGGCTGCCGCTGGGGCAGGCACGCGCCGTGCTCGCCAGCTTTGCGTTGTATCGCAACAGTCTTCTGCCCGAGCGCCGCCACTTTCTCGACCAATACATACCCGTGGACGTCGCATTCAAAGTAGTGGGCACCGGCAGCGTGGGCCTGCGCGATTACCTCGTCTATCTCGAAGGCAACGGCGCGAACGATCCGCTCTTCCTCCAGATAAAAGAAGAGCCTGGCTCGGCGTACGCACCCTATCTCGCCGCCCACGGTGCGACGCGCACAGCAGCGCACCAGGGCCAGCGTGTCGCCGAAGGCCAGCGCGCCATGCAGTGGCAGTCCGATCCCTTCCTGGGCTGGACCAGCATCGCCAATCGCGACTACCTCGTCCGTCAGGTCAACGATCACAAGGCATCCGTGGATCTCGAAGCATTACGGGGCGGCGGACTGGCGGAATATGCCGCCGTCTGTGGCGAGCTGCTGGCCCGTGGTCATGCGCGCTCCGGTGACGTCCACCTCATCACCGGATATCTGGGCGAAGGCACCAGGCAGGACAAATTCGACTACGCACTCGCCGCATTCGCCGAGGCGTATGCAGATCAGACAGAGGCTGACTGGCATGCGCTGGTGACTTCGCGAAAACACTCGGCGCCCAAGCCGAAGACAGGCGCGAGTCTCGTCGCGAAATGAGAAAATAGCAGCAGGGACTCTCTCTGCATGCTGCAACTCACCTCCGCCGGAAGGCGCTTTGGACCGCGAATTCTCTTTGAAGGCGCAAACTGGCTGATCACGCCCGGTGAGCGCACCGCATTGGTCGGCGCCAATGGAACGGGAAAATCAACCCTGCTGAAGACGCTTGCCGGCATGGAATCGCTGGACTACGGAACACTCGATCGCGCTCGCGGCGCCACCATTGGCTACCTGCCGCAGGACGGTCTTGCACTCTCTGGCCGCAGCGTCTTTGAGGAATGCCTCTCTGTCTTCGACGAGATCCGTTCCATCGAGCAGGAGCTGGAGACGCTCTCCACCAGCCTCGCCGA
>DASXGY010000209.1:0-7339 GCA_036488835.1 Acidobacteriaceae bacterium | reverse complement strand
TCTGGCGCAGCGCAGCACCCAGTCATTCAGATCAGAGCTGGCGACCATACAATGGTAGACGCCGCCCTCGGTGTCATATGCGCGGCACTGAGCCTGGCGCTATGCAGCGGCGATGCGGTGGGTGAGGTCGTCCTGCTCGCGACGCGATTCGGCGCCGATGGTGAATGCGTCGAGCACACCACTGCCGAGCGCGAAGCGCACTGCTTCGGAGGGCCGGTCGCGCATGGCTCCCTGGCCGAGGATCTTCATGCCGACGATGCCGGTGCCGGCTTTGCGCATCTGCTTGACGACGCTGATCACGGTGTCGGCATCGGCATCCATGTGGGCGCCGACAGGATTGAGGCGTACGAGATCGATATCGACCCAGTCCGACGCCGCGGCGGCGGCGCGCAGCGCTTCGATGGAGTGGCAGGAGACGCCGTGGGCGCGGATGATGCCCTTCTGCTTGGCCTCGGAGAGCACGTCCATGACGCCGCGATAGCGTGTGGTCCAGTCGCCTTCGGTGGTGCAGTGAATGAGCAGGATATCGATGTAGTCGGTGCCCAGCTCGCGGCGGAAGCGATCGAGATCGTCGCGCACTTCCTTGGGATCGCGATGGTCGGTCTTAGTGAGCACGGTGACTTTGTCGCGCGGCAGTTGTTTGATGGCCGCCGCTACATAAGGATGGCTGCCGTAGGAGTCGGCGGTGTCGAAGAAGCGAAGGCCGTTGTCGTGGTAGCCGTCGAGCAGCATGGTGACGAATGGATCGGTGCCGAGGCGCGTCTGATTCGACTCGCCGCCGCCGCCGATGGTGCCGGTGCCCATGGCGAGACGGCTGGTGCGGATGCCGGTGCGGCCAAGGACGACGACGTCGTGGGCGCGGTATTTGCCGGAGACGGCGGGTATCGCAAGGCCGGTGGCGCGGGCCTTGCTGGCGACCCAGCCCGCAGCCAATCCAGTGGCGGAGCGGCGAAGGAAATCTCTTCGAAGCATAGAGAACCTCCTATGCCAGACAGGATACTCCGGCGGCGGGGCTTGCAGGTGAAGGCATAGTGACTTTACGGGACTATTGAGGACCGGAGAGCGTGGCGTCTTGCAGGATGACGAAGCGGCCGTCGGGGTTGCGCTGGATGGTGGGCGCGTAGGTGCCCAGAAGCTGGCGCCGCCACCAGTGGCCGGTCGCGCGTTTTTCCGCCATCGAGGTGAACCAATACTGCCAGAGAACGGCACGTAGATACCGCGGTGGGGTGCCGGGAAACGGATTTCCGGCGAAGAGCTGGAGGACATCGGGGTCGTTGGTGAGGAGGAGCTCTTCGGTGCGCGGGACGATGGGATACTCCGGCCACGCGCCGAGCGAGGCGAACCAGAGATTCCAGTCGAAGCGCGGCTGGTAGGGCGCATAGAGGCCGGGCGCGGCGGAGAGGTCCTGCGGCTTGTAGCGGAAGGGATAGGCCGTCCAGGTGGCTCCGTCGTTGGAGCCCTGGAACTCGATCTCGTAGCGATGCGGAGTCATGACGGCGAAGAGGCCGTATTGATTGGCGATGCGGAAGGGCTCGAGGGCAACGATGGGCTCGCCGGGCAACGGCTGTGCGCGCCAGAACATATGGAATAACAGCAGCGACGTATCGTAGAAGATCCAGGTAAGCATGACGGCGGTGACGGCGAGACGTATCGCCGCGAGATGGCGGCGAACGGCGGTGCGTGGCTGGTTGCGGGGCTGTTCGTCTGGCTGCTCCTCATCACGGGTGATCTCATCCTGCAGCGACGTGGGCTCCGGGAGCTGCGGGAAGGTGGTGCGGAAGCGGCGGGGAAGAAAACGGCGGAGCAGGCGGTCATCGAGCAGGAACACACCGAGGACGAGCACCAGATAGTTGAGGAAGGTGTAGTTCGCGGTAAGGATGACGCCGGCCTGCCATGCGGTGACGATACAGAAACAGACGATGCGCCAGCGGCGCGGCAGAAAGCCCATGAAGACGAGCACGAGCTCCATGAGGAGCGTGGTGACGGCGGTGGCCTTGTGGAACCACTCGGGCAAGTGCTGGATGTACCAGCCGATCCAGGTGGGCAGCGGACCGTTCTGGTAGTACTCGTCCATGGCGGTGAAGTTGCGCCAGGTGGGATCGCCGCTGAGCAACTTGACGCAGCCGGATTCGAAGTAGATGCGGAACCACTCCCAGAGGAGCAGGAGAATGCTGGCGCGCGGCGCTGGGAAATCCGCTCCCCAGCCGGGTAGCATGCCGCCAGGCGCGAGAAAGAGACTGATGAAGCCGGCTTCGAGCAGCATGCCGTCGGATTGATAGTTCGCGAAGTCCTGTGCGCCGGCGACGAAGGACAGAAAGCCGATGAAGCAGACGAGGAGCATGGCCCGCGGCCAGATGTTTGCGACCAGGAGCAGCGATGCGAGCATGCCCACCACGGAGAGCGTGATGAGCACGTGGTTGCCGGCGGAAAGCCAGAGGATGGTGGGTGCGTACCAGAGGCGCAGCGGGCCGAGGCCGTGGCGAACGTGTTCGAGATATTCGCCTGCCGGCAGAACGCCTTCGGGACCGATCAGGCCGCGGATCTGAAAGAGAAGTGAGAAGAAGGCAGAGAAATAGATGAGGCCGAGCGCGCGCAGGAAGAGCCAGCGGGCGATGAGGCGATTCGATGCGCCCTGCTTTCCGTCCGGAGTCGAGCCGAAGAGGTATCGGATGAAGTTGGATGGCGCGGACGGCATGCCTGCAAATCTCCGATGAAAGCCTGCGTCAGCAGATTACGGCGTCTCCGGGATGGCGTCGAGCGCGCCTTTGTGGCTTCCCCATCTTGATAGTGCGGCTTTCTTCTTCGGCTTCTCCGTACGACGCTGATCGCGGCCTTCCGATACAGGCTCGGAATTATTGTTTGGTTGTGGAGTTAGCGGCATACACGAACTGCTGCACTTCTGCTCGTTCTTTATCGACTTCTGCCATGTGATGCGCCTGCAGCTGCTGAAAGGTCTGGAACTCCTGCTGCGCACGGTCCTTTTGTCCGGCATGCACATAGTATTGCCCGAGCCGGTAATGAGCGTCGGCAAGATTGGGATTCAGCACCAGTGCGCGCGTATATTCCGGAAGCGACTTCGCATATTCGTGCTGGTCGGCATAGAGAATGCCTAACTGCAGGTGGGCCTCCGCGAGCTTGCCATCCAGGGCTATTGATTTCTGCAGCAAGGACTCTATCAGCGGATAATCGACGCCGGTTGTTTGGGATCGCTTCCCTTTCCATAAACCCACAGCATAGTAGTACTGCGCCAGCGCATTGTTTGGCTCTAACTCGGAATAACGATGGAAGCGCTGGATAACTTCGTCTGCCTGGCTGGGAGAGCTGAGATAGGCCTTGGACAGGAAGAGATAGCAGCGTGGGTCATTCGGATTCAGATCGGCTGCGGTCAACAGGGCCTTGATCGATTCTTCATATCTGGTCCGCGAGTACAACGCCATGCCCAGCCCGATCCAGAGGCGGGGCGACGTGGGAAAGCGTAGCGTCGCTTGCTGGAAGACCTGAATGGCTGGCTCGTAGGTCCGGTGAAGAAGGAGCTCGCTTGCCCACGCGAACAGGTTGTCCTCGCTCGGGTCCATGCGCGCGGCGGTCTCAAACTCGTTCGCCGCGTCTATGAATTTTCCGTCCTTCTCGTCGATCTTGCCCAGCAGGTTGTGAAGCTCTCCGGTATCTCGCTGCTGAGCGATTTTGCTAACAAGCTCGCGCGACTCGTTCAGCCGATTCGTGAGGAAATAGGCGAGCGCCAGGTTATAGCCATTGTCGTAGGAAGAAGGATTGATTTGCTGCGCCCTTTCGAGGAGAGGGAGCGCCTGTGCGATCTTTCCGGATTGAAGATAGAACTCGGCCAGGTTGTGGTTTGCCTGGAAATCATTGGGCTCTAGCGTGAGCGCCTTGCGGAACTGCTCTTCGGCCGATGCCGGGTTGCCGGCGTGGAGCAGGCCGGTTGCGAGATTCGTTCGCGCGGCCGCCGAGTCCGGCTTCAGATGTACGGCGATTTGCAATTGCTCCAGAGACTGCCGGCTCTTTGACTGCGCGGCGTAGACTAGGCCAAGAAGTTCATGAGCTTCGAAGCTCTTTGGCGCGCGGGGTAGAAGCTTCTCCAATGCGTCGGCTGCTTCGGCGAAGTGTCCTCCGTTGTATGCGGAGACTGCCGATTGAAACTCGCTCTGCAGCGTGCTTTGACTATCCTGCGCTGCAGCAAGGGGTAACGCGGCGACGCTCGCACACGCGATCAGGCAACCAAGAGCGACGCGGTGGAACCGGCATCCCCTGCTCACAAAGCACCTCTGCGATGGTTTGCGTGAGTATTCGCTACGCAAAGAGAAGCACCCCGGACAGACGCCTATGCGGCGAGTAGTTCCGGGGTGCTCATCGTTGCTTACAAGTATAGCGTTAGTAGTAGAGCTTCAGCGCGAACTGGATCTGCCTTGGATCGTAAGGAGCATCGCGGGTGGATCCGATTTGACCAAACGCGGCATTGGTGAAGTTGCCCGAGCCTCCGATGGAGGTGACGCCGTTGCCGCCGAAGTTCGGCGCGTTGAAGTTCGGATGGTTGAGGATGTTGAAGAACTCAGCCCGGAACTGCATGGAGATGCGGTCGCTGATCTGGAATCCCTTGAAGGCTGAGAAGTCCAGCCGATGGAAGCCCGGACCGGGGGCTGCCCCAGGCCGATCTCCCAGGATCGACAAGCCGGCCAGCGGTACGCATCCGGTTGGTGTGAGTGGGCTTAGTAGTTGACCATTTGCCCCGAGCTGACACGGCTGATTGAAGGCGGCCGGATTCCCGAACCAGAAGAGACCGATCTGTCCGGTGGTGGGATCCGTTATTCTTGTTTTCAAGCCGAGCTTCTGGCTCTGCCCGGGAACCTTCAAGGCATTGCAGTTTGTCCCGGAGGTTGTTGCGTTTGGGCAACTGAGATAGATGGGCTGACCACCCTGGAGCGTCGTGATCCAGTTCACGCTCCAGCCTCCCACTACCTGATTGCCGAGTTTTCCCATGTTAGCCAAGTATTTTTTATTTTGGCCAAGCGGAAGCTCGTAGCTGCCGCTTATGTGAAACACGTTGCGGATATCGAAGTCGGCTGGACCCCAGTCAAAGCGGGGACCTGCGCCCGGTACATAGGGCGCCCGAATTCCTTCGTTCGGACTGCCATTGAGCAAGTCACCCGCATCCGAAAACGTCTTGGAGAAGGTGTAGGTGAAGAGATAGGACAAGCCGTTGGAGAGCTGCTGTTCTAGTTTGGTTTGCAGGCCGTTGTAAATGCTGCTCCCGATCGTCCGTTGGTAGCTAGCGCCCTGAGCGAAATCCTGGAAGGGTACATAAGGAGTTGTACTTGTGTTGGCGGCCACAAGTTGAGACACCCTATTGTTTCCGATGCCCTGCTGCAGGTCGCTGCCGTCAGTGAAGACGTAGGCCGCCTGCGCGCTCAGTGTATTGGTCAACGCATATTGGAGGGTGAGGTTTGTACTTAGAGTGCGCGGAGTCTGGAAATTGAATTGAAGTCCCTGAAGGCTCAGGCCAGCGGCGTTTACCGCCAGAGGGGTAAAGGCCGTGCAACTAAGACCGGTGCCAATTGGCGCGCTGCCGCCGATACCAGCCGTTCCGCATGTGCCATACGGGTTGGGCCCGCTGCTGAAGGGCGCGCTGTCAGAACCATTTCCCTGGTAGTTAAAGTTGTAAACGAAAGGATAGTTTTCGCCAATGTTCGGGCCGTATCCCTGGTTCTCGAATGCGTTGTAGAAGAGACCGATTCCGCCACGCGCCACAAGTTTTGGCGTCGCTTGATATGCGAAACCCGCGCGTGGAGCGAAGTTGGTTTGCTGGGTCTGCACCAGGGCATTTCCGTACTTATTCGTCTCGCCGAGTGCAATACCGTCCTTGGCCAGCAGGTCGAGGAATCCCTGCCCATTCAGGGAGGGATTATTCGCAGTCGAAGACAGCTGCCTATTGTCTTTGCCTGATGCCGGTATCAGGTATGTCGGCACCCCGTTGGGAGGACCGCTCTGAACAAAGTTGGCTTGGCCCCCATTCGTCTCGGAGATGGGACTGAAGTAATCCCAACGGAGACCGAGGTTGAGGGTGAATACGGGGCTCAGCTTAATGTCGTCCTGGAAATAGACCGCCAGGTAGGACCTCTGGTCGTAGGTCTTGCTGATGTTTGAGGCCTGTACCTGGTTGGCACCGCCTATACCGTTCGGGCCGCCAACCGTCGAGAGCGTTGGAGTCAGCAGCAGTGCGGCACGACCGGTCTGATCGCCGCCCTGGCTTGGAACGCCTGCATAGTTGCCATCGAAGTTGAACTGACCTCTTGAGAATGCTGGCTGCAGGGTGTTGAAGTTCACAGACTGGTATTCAAGGCCCATTTTGAAGCTGTTCTTCCCGTAGATCTTGGTGAAGTCCTCCGTGACCTGCAGGGTCTGGCTGACCTCGTCGGAGGGCAGATAATCATTGCTGCCGAGTTCGCTTAGACCTGCGATCTGGATCGCCGGGAGTCCACCATTCTCGGAGTTCTGTGGAACTCCCTGAATGCCGAATTGCGCGGGGATGCCCTGGACGCTGCCTTCCGGTCCAAAGCGGGTGGTATGGAGATGATTGAAACCAACGCGCGCCACGTTGATGGTGCTGGGTGTGAAGACGTGGGTATATCCAATGACAGACTGGTTGGATTTATACGTCTGAATGCCCTGGTTGAAACTACCGCCGTCTGCTATGCCGCCGAAGATGCCGGGAATGAACTGCGGGTCGTCCGCGTAGCTGAAGCGGCCGAAAACCTGATCCTTCGCAGAGGGATTGAAATCCACGCGAATGTCAAAAGCGTTCTTATGTTCGTATAGATGCGGGCTATTGGTGTAGTTGTTGGTAAAACTACCGGTTGTGGGCGCGGGGAACAGATTCAACAGCTTGACGGCGTTCGGATCCAGGCGTCCGGCAGGAAGCTGGTTCAGTCCGCAGCCGGCAAGCGTGAAGTTCACTGTGCTCGGTCCACAACCTCCGAACGGATCGCGAACGAAGCCTGACTGCGTCGCCGTGAGGCCGGAAACAGGATCCACTGCGCCAGCCGTGACTGCACGTGTTGTGGCCGGATCAAGAACTGTCCCATAGGGAATGGACCGGTTTAGCAGGTCAGTTCGCGGCGCACCGTTTTGTCCAGTGATCAAATCACTAAGATTCGTGAATCCGCTATTTCGCTCCGTAAGTGACGGCACGGTACCGGGAAGAACGGTGCCCTGAACGCGGCGGAAGCCCTCGTAGTCTCCAAAGTAGAAGAGCTTGTCCTTGATGATGGGGCCGCCGATGGAGGCGCCGAATTGGTTCTGACGCAACTCGCCTTTTTTGGTATTG
>DASXGY010000207.1:0-3910 GCA_036488835.1 Acidobacteriaceae bacterium | reverse complement strand
TTCCTGACCACCAATTGGATGGAGCAGAACCGCGAGCTCTTCCGCGCGCTGCGGCTGGAGCAGATCGTCACCTTCATCGTGATCGGGCTGATCGTGTGCGTGGCTGCGCTCAACATCCTGATCGCGCTGACCATGATGGTGATGGAGAAGACGCGCGACATCGCGGTGCTGATGAGCTTTGGCGTGCGGCAGGAACAGGTGCGGCGGATCTTTCTGCTGCAGGGTTTGCTGATCAGCGCGGTCGGCACTGCGCTGGGCCTGGTGCTGGGCTATGCGGCTTCGTGGGCGGGCGGCCACTACCGCTTCATCCACCTGCCGGGCGATGTGTACTCGATCGACTATCTGCCCTTTGCGCCGCGTATTTCGGATGGGCTGATCGTGGCGGCAGTGGCGCTCGGGGTTTCGCTGGTGGCTACGCTCTATCCTTCGCGGTCTGCGGCGCGGGTGCTGCCGGCTGAGGCGCTGCGGTACGAGTGAGGGGTACCCCTCCCCCCTCCCGTCACCGGAGGCTGGCTTGGAACTTGTTTCCTTTCATCGGCTTAGAGTCTCTTCCGAGAGCCAAAAATGTCATTGCAAAGGACTTAGCCGTAAAAATGTCTTTTCAAAGGATTTGGAGCAGCATTTGAAATTCCGCGATCCCGGATTTGCGTCTCGGTGTGCCCGCAATATTTCGGGAGAAGACTTTCGGAGCAGCCGCGCGACCCGCACTCGAACACTCGACAGACTCGAACACGAGACATCTATTTCAAGGCTAGCAAATAGGAGGACATAAACCGGCACATTTCGGCAGGTTGTTGATGTCCGATGGTGTGTGACGTCCTGTTTTGGAATGACTGCCTGAGGGTGGCAGCAAGTGGCAAGGGCGCTTTTTCTTGGCGCCCTTCACTTCTTCGCGGAGCCGATGTAACCGTCGATTGATGTAACTGCGGATGTGGCGTGTACGGCGGGCGATGTGGCAGTGTCGATGCTGCCCCAAAATCGTAGCGCAACCCAGAGATCGCTACATGAATCCTCAAGCGTTCCGAAAGCCGAACCGCTGGCGACCGTCAGCGCATCTGGCGCAGCACTCCTTCCATGCTGTGCGCCTTGTGCCCGGCGTTGTGGCGAAATACCTTGCTGCGGGGATGGAATTCTTCGGATTGGCGGTAAGCTGGATCGCCATAGAAGCCGGATCGCCATGTTGGAGATGCAGATGACCCAAGAGCAACAACCCGCGTTGACGCTGTTTGCTGTGGGGATGATCGGGCTGGGCATACTTGGTCTGATCTATGGCGATTTCGCACTGGTATGGCAGCCGGTCGCGGCATGGGTGCCGGGCCGGACGCCGCTTGCTTATTGCGCTGCAGTCCTCATGCTGGTTGGGGGTTTTGGACTGCTGTTCCGGACCACCGCTTGTTGGGCGATACGCATTCTGTTCCCGTACCTGATCCTCTGGGCGCTGCTGAAGGTGCCTGCCGTGCTGGTGGCGCCGCAGATCGAAGGCGTGTGGCTGGGCTTGGGCGAGCTGGCGGTGCTGCTGGCAGGCGGGTGGACGTTGTTCGCGGGGCTGGCGGATATGCCCGACCGAGGCGTCTGGAAGCTCGTCGCGGGGGAGAACGGCGTCCGTGCCGCGCGCATCCTATTTGCGATCTTTCTGATACCGATTGGCCTGTCGCACCTGATGTATGGGAAGGAGACGATGGCGCTGGTACCCCACTGGCTTCCCTTCCCCATCGGGTGGGCGTACCTGACCGGCGCCGGGCAGATGGCATGCGGCCTTGGCGTGTTATTCGGGATCCTGCCTCAGGTCGCTGCGATGACGGAAGGCGGGATGATCAGCGTGTTTGCGCTGCTGGTCTGGCTTCCGAAGATTGTTGCCGCTCCGCACGAGCGTCTGCCGTGGACCGCGTTTTTCATCACATGGGCGATTGGATCTGCTGCCTGGGTGGTCGCTGCCAATGTTGGCAGCCGGAGAGCGGTGAAGACTACGAAAGAAGCTCTCGTGGCTCATTGAGAAACAGCGCCCGAATCTTTGCTCCATCCCACATCTCTGAAGCGAGAGGCGGGGCGCCCGTGTGATCCCGCGCCGTGCAGGTTTGCCTGGACAGCCAGCCCCCTGCACGGAAGTGGCAGCGCATGGCTACTGTTTTGTACTTTCGCACTCCCGGTGCAAATGGTAGACATGGGTATGGGTGGGTCCGTAGTTTCCGTTGCCGCGATGCACCAACAGGTGGGCGTTGAAAATGCCCTGCTGGAGGTGCGCGACCTGCGCAAGGAATATGTGACCGGCCGGGGCCGTCTGCGGCTCTTCGATGGTCTGAGCTTCAGCGTTGCCAAAGGCGAGCTGCTGGCGATCGTGGGCGCCTCCGGGGCGGGTAAAAGCACACTTTTGCACATTCTTGGGGCACTTGATGCGCCTACAAGCGGTGCCCTATACTTCGCCTCAATCCACTTGAACAAACTTTCATCCAGGCAGGCCGCAGACTTCCGCAACCGGGAAGTTGGTTATGTCTGGCAGTTTCACTACCTGCTGCCGGAGTTCACCGCGGCGGAAAACGTGGCGCTTCCCCTGCTGGCCCGGGGCGAGTCCCGCAAGCAAGCTGAATCGAAAGCACTTAGCTGGCTGGACGAGGTCGGGCTGGCGGATCGGGCGGAACACCAGGCGGGAGAGCTTTCCGGCGGCGAGCAGCAGCGGGTGTCGCTGGCCCGCGCGCTGGTGACCGAGCCGAGAATGCTGCTGGCCGATGAGCCGACGGGCGATCTGGACGCGGAAACCGCTGACCGGGTCTTTTCGCTCATCCAACGAGTGCATGCGAGCCATGGGCTGACCTCCATCCTGGTGACGCATAACCAGGAGCTTGCTGGCCGGTGCGACCGCGTGATGCGGCTGGAAGCCGGTCATATGGAAGAGGATCTTGCCAAGACGGGGAAGCCAAGCCGGACGCGGGTTGGGGAGCGCGCCGACGAGCTTTCTGAGACGAAAACTGCAGGCAACGGAGGCTGTTGACGGACCAGAGTGGGCGTGAGTCCGGTGGGGTGGGTCGTGCATCTTTAGTAACAACGACTCACATTCTGTACACGAGTTAGTCGGAGAGGCAGTGGCGGAAGTTAACCAGCTTCCACCAACCGTCCTCGGAGGGGGAATATGTTCGAACGCTATACAGAAAAGGCACGGCGCGTTATCTTTTTCGCCCGGTATGAGGCCAGCCAGTTTGGTTCGCCTTACATCGAGACCGAGCACCTGCTGCTGGGCCTGCTGCGCGAAGATAAAGCGCTCACTAATAAATTTCTCCGCTCCCACGCATCGGTCGAGTCGATCCGCAAACAGATCGAAGGCCACACAACGATTCGCGAGAAAGTTTCCACCTCGGTCGATCTCCCCCTGTCGAACGAGTGCAAGCGTGTGCTGGCCTATGCCGCTGAGGAAGCGGAACGGCTGAGCCACAAGCACATCGGGACAGAGCACCTGCTGCTGGGGCTGCTGCGCGAAGAGAAGTGCTTCGCCGCAGAGATCCTGCACGAGCGCGGTCTGCGGCTGGTAGCGATCCGCGAGGAGCTGGCGCGGGCGACGCAGGAAAAAGCACCGGCACAGCGGCAGAACCGCGAGTCCAGCCTGCTGGCGGAGTTTTCGCGCGACCTTACGCAGGCCGCTACGGACAACCAGCTAGACCCGCTGGTGGGGCGCGACTCCGAACTGGAGCGCGTGGTGCAGATTTTGTGCCGCCGCACCAAGAACAACCCGGTGCTGATAGGCGAGCCGGGCGTGGGCAAGACCGCCATTGTCGAAGGGCTGGCGCAGCGCATTGCCGATGGCGATGTGCCGAGCTTCCTGGCGGACAAGCGGGTGCTGGCGCTGGACCTGTCGCTGATCGTGGCGGGCACCAAGTATCGCGGCCAGTTTGAGGAGCGGTTGAAGACCATCATGAAGGAG
>DASXGY010000193.1:0-3921 GCA_036488835.1 Acidobacteriaceae bacterium | reverse complement strand
AGGTCGATGAGGCCGTGCAGTTCATCCGGGTCTTCGGGATAGCGGCGCAGCTCGCCGATCAGCTGATGGTTCTCAATCAGGCCGGCGGTGATGTTGTTGGTCATGACCACGCCGATGCTTCTGCCCATGTCCGCTTCCTCTGTTTCTCTTGCCTATCCGTTTTACCGCGAAACTTCCTTCTTGGACCTAAAACTCGACAGGGAAAGCGGCTTCACATGTCCGCTGTCCTATATTTGCAACCCGTTCAGCCGCTCTATGCGGTGCGGCCCAGACGGTTGATGCCGTTATACGCCGCCGTCTTGTAAGCCTCGGCGAGCGTGGGATAGTTGAATACCGTGTCGACGAAGTAATCGAGCGTGCCGCCGAGGGCCATCACCGCCTGTCCGATGTGTAGCAGTTCACTGGCACCTTCGCCGATGATGTGCACGCCCAGCAGGTGACGCGTCTCGCGATGAAAGACGATCTTGAGCCGGCCGGTGGTATCGCCGCGGATCTGCCCGCGCGCGATCTCACGATAGTAGGCGACGCCGACCTCGTACGGGACGTCTTCATCGGTGAGCTGCTCTTCGGTTTTGCCGATGAAGGATATCTCCGGAATGGTGTAGATGCCGTAGGGGTAGTAAGTGGGGTCGGACTGCGCGGTGTTGTCGTTGAAGGCGCGGGCTACGGCAATCCGGCCCTGCTCCCTGGATACCGACGCGAGCGAAGGGAAGCCGATGACGTCGCCTACGGCGAAGATGTTCGGCGTCTTGGTGCGGTAATCCTTATCGACCGGGATGCGGCCGCGGGAGTCCGCTTCGATGCCCGCGTTTGCGAGGTTGAGCGCTTCGACATTGCCGCCGCGGCCCACAGCGTAGAGCAGAGCGTCCCCCTGGATGCGCTTCTTGCTCTCCAGGTGTGCGACCACGTTGCCATCTGGCAGCTCTTCGACGCTTTCCACCTCTTCGCCGAGCCGCATGGTGACGCGGCTGTCGCGCAGGTGATAGCTGAGCGATTCGATGATCTCCTGATCGGCGAATTCGAGCAGGCGCGCGCGCTTTTCAATGAGGGTGACGCGGATGCCGAGCGCGGCGAACATGGAGGTGTACTCGACGCCGATGACGCCGCCGCCGACCACGATGATGGTCTTGGGCAAGGTGGGCAGGTTGAGCACCTGGTCGCTGTTGATGATGTTGCGGCCGTTGATGGGGACCTTGGGCGAGAAGGCCGGTTTGGTACCCACGGCGATGACGACGTTCTTCGTTTCGTAGACTTGCGAGTTGCCTTCTTCGGTGACGCGGACGTGGGTGGGATCGTCGAAGCTGCCGACGCCATAGAGGACATCGACGCCGTTGCGGGAGAGCTGGGCTTCGGTCACATCCACTTCGGTCTTGATGACGTGCTGGACGCGGAAGGCGAGATCGGCCATGGTGATCCGCTCTTTCACGCGATAGTTCATGCCGTAGATAGAGCGATAGTTATAGCCGGAGAGGTGGAGCACCGCCTCGCGCATGGTCTTCGAGGGAATGGTTCCGGTGTTGATGCAGACACCGCCGACCGAACGCATGCGCTCGACCACTGCGACCTTCTTGCCCTGCTTGGTCGCGTAGATAGCGCCACGCTGTCCAGCCGGGCCCGATCCGATGATGATGAGGTCGTAGTTAGCCATGCTCAGTGTTCAAGGGTATCGAAGTTTGCCGAACAGCGCACAGATTGAGCGGATTCCCTACCGCAGATCGATTCGGCTGGACTGAGGTGCAGTTTTTCCTGACGGAAAAACCGCGTTGACTTTAGCCCATGAGCACACCTGTAGGCAATCCGCTCATACGGTACTCCTACAGCGTTGAGTTTTACCTCCTGTTCGCAAAAGAGCTCCGCCTGACGATGGCGGATAGAATGCGGCCATGCTGACCGACCAACTCTGGCCCGATGAGCTGGACGCCTTGCAAGCCGCGCCGGGGTATCACGTTCTCCTGTTTGAGAACGAGTCCGTTCGTGTTCTGGATACCAGAGTTCGGCAGGGGCAGATGGTTCCGCTGCACACGCACCGCTGGCCTGCCGCGTTGTACATCCTGAGCTGGAGCGATTTCGTGCGCCGCGACGGCGGGGGTCTGACCCTGGTGGACAGCCGGACGGGCGGCAAGCCGATGGAAGGTATGGCGGTGTGGTCCGGGCCGCTGCCGCCGCATACGCTGGAAAATGTGGGGCAGTCAGAGCTGCGAGTCATCACGGTGGAACTAAAAACCGTTCCCTGTTGATGTCTATTCCATGCATCGGATCTTCATCCGGATTGCAATAACGTTAGACTCTCCGCATGCGCCTTTATGCCATCACCGATCGCCGGTTGCTGCCGGGTACACACGAAAACGGATACCTGAGCGACCCGGAGCGCGAGGGGCTGGTGCGACTGGCGGGGGAGTGGGCGGCGCTGGGCGTGGAGTATGTCCAATTACGAGAGAAGGACCTGGGTGTGCGGGAGCTGACGGAGCTGGCCGCGGCGATGATGGCCGCGATGCGTCATTCTGCTTCAGGTGGAGCGCCGCGGCTGCTGGTGAATGCGGGCGCGGCGGGCGCGGCGGAGGCGGCGCGAGCCGCGGGCGCGGCGGGCATTCATCTGCCGGGACGATGGCACGCGGAGCAGGTGGGCACGGCGCGCATCTTGGGAACGGTCTCGGTGGGCTGCCATTCGGTGGGAGAGGTGGCGGTGGCGCGGACGGCGGGGGCGGACCTGGCGCTTCTGTCGCCTATCTTTCGGACGGAGAGTCATCCGAAGGCGCGTCCGCTGGGAGTGGAGGCGCTGACCGCGGCTGCGCAAACGGCGGGCAAGATGCCGGTGTATGCGCTGGGCGGGGTGAATGCGGAAAACGCCGCTTTGTGCATCGCGGCGGGTGCGGCGGGCGTGGCGGGGATCCGGACATTTCTGTCGGGCGATTGGGCGGCAGCCGCCCAGAAAGAACCGGGGCACGGCAGAGTTGCGTTCCCCGCGTAATGTTCATCGCTTTCGCATTCAGGCCGCCTGGGAAGATCGTAACCGCGGCTGGCCAGTTCCTTTGCCAGCCAGAAGCCAATGCCGCTTGAGGCACCGGTCACCAATGGAAGTTGCGTTGCCATAGTCACTCCACTGCGCTTCGATTGGAAATCTGCACTCAACTGAGTGTTCTGCAGGGGGAGGAAAGTCGGGGCGGTGCAATCTCCTCCGATACCATCACAATTTCGTTTCGGTGAGCTTACGAAGTGAGAGTTGCGCGGGCGCGGCCAAGGGCGAGCTTTGCGCGAGCGGACGGTATCCCAACGCGTGATCCGACTTTTCGAATTCGCTATCATAAGAGCCATATGCCTTTTCCGATCAAAGTCTGCACGATCTGCTCAGAAGAGTTTGAACTGAAGCCCGACAAGCCTGGATTTGCCAATCGCTGCCCGGAGTGCAGCGCGATGGACGAGGCGGATGTGGCGGCCAAACGCGGCGCGAGCGAGCGCAATGTCGACAGCGGCCTCAATGAGGCGCGGCGGCACGCGATGCGCGATCTGCTGTATCGCAAGGAATAGGCTGGGTGCCTTCAGGAGACGATGACTTGGCGATGGGCCTGGAAGATCTGTGAGCGCAGCCGCAACCGTCGCCAATCCGGAAGCTGTGTGGGTGCCCAGGGTGAATCCCTGGCTGATTGCGTTTGTGGTGTCGCTCGCGGCGTTCATGGAGGTGCTGGACACCAGCATCGCGAATGTCGCGTTGCCGCACATAGCCGGGAACCTCGGGGCGAGCAGCGACGAGAGCACCTGGGTGCTGACCTCATACCTGGTGTCGAACGCAATCGTGTTGCCGATCACCGGATGGCTGGTCTCGCTGGTGGGGCGGAAGCGGTTCTTCCTTGTCTGCATCTCGCTGTTCACGGTGAGCTCGCTGTTCTGCGGCGTGGCGCCGACACTGCCGTTCCTGTTGCTGGC
>DASXGY010000025.1:0-9834 GCA_036488835.1 Acidobacteriaceae bacterium | reverse complement strand
CTAACGGCTGGAAGATGGCGTCGGCATCGGCGGTGCTTGTATCCGTGACGGTGGCGATTTTCTCCTGGATGATGATGAACTGCGCACCGCGGGCGGTGAGACTCTCAGCGACGCGCGCATAGTCGGCGAACAAGCGGCGGCTCTTTGCGCCGGGAGCGGCGATGAGCACATTCCCCGGCGTGTCGGAGGCGATAAGTCCGACCTTAACCTTCTGGGATTGCGGGATGGCGAGGCGCACGATGCCGAAAGCCAACACCAGGACGATGACACCGAGGGACACGGCGACGATGCTGAACGCCTGCTGCGGCTGCGAGCGGCGTAGGTACAGGCCGATGGCGAGCGCGGCGGGAAAGAGCAGCAGCAGGAAGCTGAGACCCCACGGCCCGGTAATCGAGGCAAGTTGCAGGAAGGCGAGGAAGTGGAGCTGGGAATACGCGAGGCTGCCGGCGGTCCCGTGCGGCGTGGTGAGGTTGCGGATGTATTCGAAAGAGACCCAGGTGGCGGGAAGGACGAGCAGCGCGCTCCATGGGGCGCCGCGACGCACCAGTGCGCGGCAGGCCAGCACGGCCGCGGCGAAGATCAGTGCGACGGCGCCGAAGATGCCGAACCACGCGACCGCAGGAACGCCAAGCAGGCGCAAGTAGTGCCATAGATTCAGGCCGCCGATGAGCCATGCGAGGAACGCGACGACGGCAGCACTGCGCCAGTCACTGTGCAGGGCGAAGAGCAATACCGGCAGCGGCGCAAACCAGAGCAGCGGCCACAGCGGGTTGAGGCCGTTACCGAACCAGACCATTACGGCGGCAGACGCTATCACGAGGAGCGCAACAACGAGGTGACGATGCTTAGCTGCGAATGCCATTGAAATACCTCCAGAAGGATCTGCGGCAGAAGGTGCGGAAGCGAGCGGGCGACATGGCCATGCGCCCGCCCAGGTAGAGCATGATGAGTCCCTGCAGGAGTGCGCCCATTTCGAAGACGATCTCCCACGGGTCATCCCTGCGGAAGTAGCCGCTCTCCATGCCTTCCTGAATCAACTCGGCCATGGGGTTGGCGGTGGGCGAGCGGCCGGCTTTGAAGTCACGCGGATACTGGCGCGCGCCTTCGCGCTGGCGGAGGAACATGAGCTCGAAGAGCCGCGGGTTCTTCAAGGCATGGTCGAGATAGATGTCGAGAATTTTTGCCAGGCGTTTTTCTGTATCGCCGGAGAGACGCGCCGCCGAGAGCTGGATCGCCAGTTCGTCAAAGCCCTCATCTGCCAGGGTGTTCAGGAGAGCCGCGCGATCCGCATAGTGCCGATAGACCGCCATCGCCGTAATGCCTACAGCCTCGGCGACGCGGCGCATGGTGACGGCATCGGCACCTTCCTTGTCCAGCAGCCGGCGGCCGGCGGCGGCGATCTTTTGGGCGGTGGAACCAGCCTGCATGTATACAGTGTATACCACGATAATTTTCGCGCCTCAGGCAAGACCACAATTTTTGCTCATGAGCGGGAGCGCGGTTGTGGGCCCATCGCGCGGGCCACAGGAGGGCCTCCAATTTGCCTTGACATGTACTCAGACATCTATATATAGATGTCTGAGTATGCCAAGACCCGATGCACTGCAAGGTTCTCTCGACCTGCTGGTGCTGAAGATTCTCTCGCGCAAGCCACGGCTGCATGGCTATGGGATTATGTCGGCGATCGGTGAGCACTCCGGCGAGGTGCTGCGCGCGGAGGAAGGCTCGTTGTATCCGGCGCTGCACCGCATGGAAGAGGCGGGATGGATTCGCGCGGAGTGGATCACCAAAGAAACCGGACGGCGCGCGCGGATGTATGAGCTGACAGCCGCCGGGAAAAAGCAGCTCGCCGTGGAGGAATCGCGCTGGCAGGCAGTGACTTCGGCGGTGAATCGAGTTCTCAGGACGGTGTGAGATGTCCTTGTGGTCGCGCGTTGCGAATGTATTTCGGGGCGATCGGCTGAACAGCGAGATTGCGGAAGAGCTGGAATCGCACATCGCTGAAGCGATCGAGCGGGGACGGGATCCGGAAGAGGCGCGGCGCGCGTTCGGTGGAACCGCGCGACATCAGCAACAGAGCCGCGACCTCCGGGTGGTTGCGTGGCTCGATTCGCTGCGCGCCGACGTCCTCTTCGGCTGGCGGCAGCTCAAGCGCAATAAAGTCACATCTTTTGCCGCCATCCTGTCGCTGGCGCTGGCCATTGGGGCTTGTGCCGGGGCATTCCGATTGATCGATGCTCTGCTGCTGCAGCCGCTTCCCGTGGCGCATGCCGAACGACTCTACGCACTGTCGCGTCAGGGAATTGGATTCGACGGCAAGTTTGGTGCGTTCGACGGATGGGCGTATCCCGCGTTTGCGCAGATGCGCGATGCGGCAAAGGGACAGGCAGAGCTGATCGCGATTTCGTGGGCCCTCCGCACGGATGTGACATACAAGACCGATCAGGAGATGGAGAAGGCGAATCTGCAGTATGTCTCCGGGTCGATGTTTGACGTGTTCGGGTTGCGGCCGGCGCTGGGGCGGCTGCTTACGGAGAATGACGACCAGACGCCGGGGGCAGAACCGTACGCCGTGATCTCGTATGACTACTGGACGCGGCGATTCGGGCGAGATCCTCATGTCATCGGACGCACCATCGACGTCGGCGACAAGGCTTACGAGATTGTTGGAGTCAGTCAGAAGAAATTCACCGGAACCGAGCCGGGAACATTTGTCGACATCTTCGTGCCGACGATGATGCACCGCAGTGTCCAGCGTAACGACTCGACATGGCTTCGGACCTTAGTCGTGCTGCAACCGGGCGTCGCCATCGAGCCGTTTCGCGCGAAGCTGGCGGCGATCAGCCATGCATTCGAAGCGAAGCGTTTGAGTGGCGAAACCGGACTATCCAAAGAGACGCTCGAGAACGTTCTCAATAATCGGGTGCTGATGGAGCCCGCGCCGACAGGCGTATCCGGGCTGCAGCAGGACTATCAGCGTGCACTGGCCGCGCTGGGCGCGCTGGTGCTGATGGTTCTGCTGATCGCGTGCGCCAATGTGGCCAACCTGATGACCGCGCAAGCGGCAGCGCGGGCGCGGGAGATGGCTCTACGCGTTTCGATCGGAGCGGGACGATGGCGGCTGGCGCAGATGGTGCTGGTGGAGAGCGCGATGCTCGGCTTGCTGGCGGCGGCCAGCGGCGCGCTTTTTGCCTGGTGGTCTGCACCGTTTGTCGTGAGCATGATCAATCCGCCGGACAATCCAGCGCGCCTGGCGCTCCCGGCAGACTGGCGCGTCCTGGGATTTGGCGTGGTACTCACGCTGGGCGTGATCCTGCTCTTCGGATTTCTTCCGGCGCTGCGCGCTTGCTCGGTTCAGCCGGCGAGCGTGCTGAAGGGTGGAGATGATTTGCACTCAAGGCGGCGGCTGATGCAGGGGATGGTGGCCGTGCAGGTGGCGTTTTGCTTCCTTGTCCTGTTCATTGCGGGGCTATTTGTCGCAACCTTTGAGCGGCTCTCCATGCAGCCTATGGGCTTTTCTGCAGAGCGTCTGCTGGTGCTGGAGACGACAAGCCGGCCCGCGCAGCCATGCGTTGCATGGGATCAGTTGGCTGACCATCTGCGCGAGATGCCAGGTGTGGAGCGGGTGGCCCAGGCAAGTATGTCTCTCCTGGAAGGAGATAGTTGGAATAGCTCTATCTCGGTCAACGGAGGGCCGCCGGGTGTCGACCTCGCGTACTTCCTGAATGTTTCGCCGGGATGGCTGGAGACGATGAAGATACCGCTGGTGGATGGCCGGGATTTCCGGAACAGCGATGCCTATCCGAAGGCCGCCATTGTGAACGAGACCTTCGCGAGAAAGTTTCTGAACGATGAGCATCCGGTAGGGCGGTTCTTTGAAAAGGTCTGGGATGATGGAAGGCACAATCGTATGCAGGTGGTTGGCCTGGTCCAAGATGCTTTTTACCAGGATATTCACGCGCCCATTTTGCCGGTTGTCTATGTTCCAGTTCACTCGATCGACGAAAAGGGAGCATTGCGGCCGCAGGACGATCTGACGTTCATCGTGCGCACTTCCGCCGCGAATCCACTTGCCCTGGCGTCGATGCTTCGCCGGGAGGTGCCGCGTGTGGGTGCGCACTTTCACGTAACCAACATCCGTACGCAGCAGGAGATTGACCAGGCGCAAACAGTTCGCGAGCGGCTGCTGGCAACGCTCGCCTTCTTCTTCGGAGCGGTGGCGTTGCTGCTGGCGGGAGTCGGGCTGTATGGGGTTCTCAACTACTCGCTGTTGCAGCGGCAACGGGAATTCGGTATCCGACTGGCTCTGGGAGCACGCACCGGCGACGTCGCGCGTGAGGTGACGGCGGGGATCTTCGCAGCAGTTTGCGTGGGAGCCATGGCAGGGCTCGGAGTGGGTATCGCTTCGACACGATACATTGCGTCGCTGCTGTATCAGGTGAAGACGACAGACCTGGGCGTTCTGGCGTTTCCGTCGCTGGTCATTCTTGCTACCGCGTTGCTGGCTGCGGTCCCTGCTGTGATTCGCGCCCTGCGCATCGATCCGGTCGCGATGCTGCGGGCTGAATAGCGAGAAATCTATGCGGGAGTGGCGCCGCGGCGCCGCACATCGTCAATTACCGGCATGAACGCCAGCAGGAGCAGGATGGCGGACAGAGGCAAGGTGAAGAAGAACCCGGCGTGTTTGAAGCCGAGCGCACCGATGACTCCGCCGACAAAGAACAGGGCGACCAAGGATGTGAGGAGCCGCAAGGTGGCGAGCTCCGGCACGATGTCGGCATCGATCTTTCTGGTGACGATGAGGGCAACTCTGCCGAGGGCGATGCCGATGTCAGTGACCATACCGGTGACGTGGGTGGTGCGGATGACCGCACTGGAGATTTTGGTGATGATGGCGTTTTGAAGACCCATGGTGAAGCACAAAAGCATGATGGTGCCCAGCACGCGACCGCCGGCGAAGACTCGCCCGGTGAAGCCGAAGATGGTAAGCAGCGCCGCTTCCGCGAGGAGAGGCAAAGCGTATTCGCTTTCCAGTGAATGGGCACGGGCCCAGCGAACGAACAATGTAGTGATGAAGGCCCCGAGCAGAAATGATGTGACGGCAGCCAGGCCATTGAAGGCCAGGCGAAGGCTACCGATGGCGAAATTGTCCGCCATCGCTGCGACTATGCCGGACATATGCGAGGTGTATTGCCGAACAGCCAGAAAGCCTCCGGCATTGGCAGCGCCCGCGATAAAGGCCAGATAGCGGGCCAGATGCCGATTGGCAGACTCGGTGCGTTTGCTGCCGGTCAGCCGGCGCAGATAGAAGAGCGGCATGCTTCATGATGGCAGAGAAAAAAGCATCTGCGTTGTGCTTCGTGGCGCCCCAGTTAATCCGGCTCGAATGCGTACCGGATCATTGGACTGGTTCGAACCAATAGGTTGTCCTGCTCCTTACGAGAGCGTCGGGGTGGCCCAGCACCATAACGCGGAGCGCGTGATAGCCGGCGGGTGTGTTCTGCGGCTGAAAGCTCAGCAGATAAAAGTTGTGGAGTTGGTTGGCGAGGTGGCCCAGCGCCTGATCAAAGTCTTTTCGCGTAGTGAAGTTGAGGTATTCACCGCCGGAAAGTGTGGCCAGCTCGGAGGAGGCGTTGTCCCGCATGGCGTTGACGGCCATGAAGAGGAGAGGCGTGACCTGCAGGACGTGGGTGCTTCCGTAGCCGTTGGGCTTGAGGTCATTGAGGAATTGATCGCGCGCGGGAGAGTACGCGACGGTGTTGACGACGGTGTTGGTTCGGCCGAGTTCTCGGATGACCTGCTCAGCGGTGGCGTGGCTGCCGTGATCGCGGGTTTCGCTGATGAGCAGTATGACGCGGCGGTAGTGGTTGTCGCGCTCGTCCAGCATGTGGGTTGCGTATTCGACGGCATCGAGAGTGGCGACGCCTCCCTGACAGGGCTGGATGGCAGAGACGGCGGTGCTGATCTTTACGGGGTCGGAGGTGAAGCGGGTTAGCAGGGTTGGCTCTGCGCCGAAGCTGAGGATGGCGACCTCGTGCGGAGCGGCGCCGGCGATGTCGTCGATCATGGTGGCGAGGCCCTTGAGCTTTGCGGATTCGAGTGCAGCGGCGCCACTGCACTGGACGACGACCGCGAGCGAGAGGCCGGTCTGCTCGGGAGCTTCTTCGAGGCGGACCCGCCGCGGGGTGCCGTTATCGGTGACGACGAACTGGCTGCCCTTCAATCCATAGATGAAGTCGCCCTGCGGGGTTGTGACCTGGGTGGGGACGGTGACCAGGTTGGTCTGGGTGGAGAAATTGTAGGGATTTGGTTGCTGGCCGTGGAGGGCGCAGGTGGAAAGAGCCAGCGCACCGAGAAGGCCGAGTCTTCCCATGCGGGCCAGTATAGTTGCGGGCGACAAGGACCTGGTTCGGCGGCGGAAATGTGGATCGGGACCATCCCGCACAGGCCCGGTTGCGCCGTTTATCCTGAAGTGGCATGCGGCGTTTCTTCATTTTGGTTCTGGATCTTTTTGTGTTGGGGGTTGGGCTGTGGGCGGCTTCCCTTCCCTGTCCGGCCTCTGCGCAGCTCGTTCCGAAACCGACGGCTTCACCGAGTATGGTGTGGAATCCGTGGGAGGCCGAGCATAGTGGCACCAAGCAGCCTCTGCGGGGCATCCATGCCGCGGGTAACGGCGTGGCGTGGGCGAGCGGGGCGCGAGGGACGGTGCTGCGGACCGAAGACTCCGGCTATGTGTGGCAGCTATGCGCGATGCCGGAGGACGCGGAGAAGCTGGATTTCCGCAGCGTGTGGGCGTGGGATGCGCAGACGGCGATCGTGATGTCGTCCGGGCCAGGCGACCAGAGCCGGCTGTATAGAACAACGGACGGCTGCGCGCACTGGACGGTGCTGGCGACAAACACGGACGCGACCGGCTTCTGGGATGGGCTGGCGTTTTCCGATCGGAATAATGGCTACCTGCTGGGCGATCCGGTGGATGGGCACTTCACGCTGCTGCGCACAGAGGATGGCGGCGTGCATTGGAAGTCTGTGAACAGCAAAGACTTGGACTTGGGTGGGCAGAAGCTGGGAGCATTCGCCGCCAGCAACCAGTCGCTGGTCTTGACCGATCCGGTACTGGGAAATGTCGCTGCGCCGTGGTTTGGCACCAGTGGGATGAGCGGGGGGCAGCACCCCTATGTCTATTCGGGGGGATTGGACTGCGGGATGGAGATGGCGCACAGGAATCCGGAGCGATGCCTGGCGCGGTACTGGACCTTTGCGAAGGACGAAGTGCCGATGGCGGGGGCGAGCCAGTCGCAAGGAATCTTTGCGCTGGGACTCTATAAGGACCAAAACGGGACTAACGGCCAGACCTGGCACGCGGTGGCCGTGGGCGGCGACTACTCCGCGCCGTTCAAAGGCGAGGGCACGGCGGCACGGCGCGACCCGAAGACCGGGAAATGGACCGCAGCGACGAAGATGCCGCATGGGTATCGGTCGAGCGTGGCGTGGGACGCCGCCGACAATGCCTGGCTGGCGGTGGGTGTGAATGGAACCGACGTCTCGTATGACGACGGGCAGAGCTGGTCTGCGCTGGGCGATGACGGCTATAACGCCATCAGCCTACCCTGGGTTGTAGGCCCAGGAGGGCGGATCGCCAAGCTGACCAGTCTGAAAGGAAAGTAGCCGCAGGCAAGTCAAGGAAGCCCGCTCCTTGTGGACGGGCTGGGAATTTGGGCGCCGGATGGTATGGAGTGGTACCGGGACCGAGGCCGGAAGTTGGCGGACCATGGGGACGTCGCCACACTGAAAGGCTATGTGTCCCAAAGCGCATAAGTTCCAGCTATTTGAGCGAATCCGGCACCCGCTGCGTCCTGCTTTGGACTGATACCCTTAATAGGTAGTGGAGTGAGATAGCCGGGGTGCAGGTTCCGGCGGGACTCGAACGGATTTTCATGGCGGAATTTGTCATCAGACTGGCCGATGAGCGCGGCCGACTGCAGGAACAGGTGCAGACGGCGACGAGCGCCGCGGAGCTGCGCAACCGCTTCACACAGGCCGGGTATTACGTTTATTCGGTGAAGGCGCGGGGGCTGCGCGCCCGCAACAAGCGGGTGAAGCTCGAAGAGTTTCTGATCTTCAACCAGCAGTTCCTGACGCTGATCCGCGCTGGAGTGCCGATTTTGCCCGCGCTGGAGATGTTGACGAAGAGCCAGAAGAACGTGGCCTTCCGGGGGCAATTGGAGAGTGTGTCGCAGCGCGTCCGCACCGGACAGTCGCCATCGGAGGCGTTCGAGGCGCAGGGCGGCTTTCCGCCGATCTACACCACCACGCTGCTGGCGGGCGAGCGCAGCGGGCACCTGGAAGATGTGCTGGCGCGGTATTTGAGTTTTCAACGGATATCGCTGACGTTTCGCAAGAAGCTGACCGCGTCGATGTTTTATCCGGCGCTGCTGGTCATTATGGTGCTCTCGATGTTCATCTTCCTGATCACCTTTGTGGTGCCGCGCTTCGGACAACTGTATGACCAGATCGGCGGCCATCTGCCGGCGCTGACGATGTTCCTGCTGGCGCTGGGAAAGAACTTCCAGGCGTACATCTTGTATGCGATTCCGGTGATCGCGGTGATTGCGTATGGTTTATGGCGGTGGGGCCGGACAGAAGGCGGCTCGAACCGCATCGACCGGATACGGCTCAAGATGCCGATATTCGGAAATATCTGGTTGAAATACCAGGTGGCACAGTTTTCGCGGACGTTTTCGACCCTGCTCGAAGGCGGCATGCCACCGGTGCCATCGCTGGAGACCGCGGCGCGGTCGATCTCGAGCCGCATTATCGCAAAGGCGGTACGGACCGGGGTGGGGAGTGTGCGCGAAGGCAAGTCGTTGTCGCAGGCGCTGCTCAAGACAAAAGTATTTCCAGAACTGGCGACGTCGATGATCGAGGTGGGCGAGTCCACGGGCGCGCTGCCGCAGATGCTGAACTCCGTGGCGGAGTTCTTTGAAGAGGATGTGCAGACGGCGCTGACCGCCGCGCTGTCGCTGATTGAGCCGCTCATCCTGGTGGTGATGGGCGTGGTCGTGGTGACCATCATGATTGCGTTGTACCTGCCCATCTTTTCGCTGGGGCAGACGGGCGCGATGGGGGGCAGATGATGCAAAAGACAGTCAACCAGCCCGCCCGTCTAATCCGTTTTCACAAGTCGTTTGGTCTGGCCGGTAGTCGCGAAGAACAGCTTTTCTTAACGGAAAAGCTGCGCCGAGTTTCTCTCGCGAGCCGAACTTATTGTGAAAACGGTCTAACAAGAGAGAGAGTTGTCCGAAATGGCTGAGAGTCCTGTTGTTGTGATGCCCGTGCCGATACCGGCCGACGAGGTTGCACGCGCGCAGGCGCTGGCGACACGGTATCGCTGCGACTTTGTCGACCTGAAGAACTTCCGCATCCAGCATGAGTTGTTCCGCTCCGTGCCGGTGGACATGATGTTCCGTTACAACTTCGTGCCGCTGGAGCAGATGGAGGACCGGCTGGTGATCGCGGTGAGCGATCCGAGCCGGCTGATGGTGCTGGACGAGATCGCCGGCCTGCTGGGACAGCGTGTGGTGACGCGGGTCGCGACGCTGTCGCAGATTACCGACCTGCTGAAGAAGACGGAGCAGTCGCAGCGCGTGCTGGATGAGGCGTCCGAGGGGCTGACCTTCGATGTCATCTCGCTGGAGGAGAACCAGGACGAGAACATCTCGATCGAGAAGCTGACCTCGGAAGAGGACATCTCGCCGATCATCCGGCTGGTGGATACGACGATCTTCACGGCGCTCGAACGCCGCGCATCGGACATCCATATCGAGACCTACG